>JAFZML010000030.1 GCA_017553255.1 Bacteroidales bacterium
ACGGACTCATCACAAACGTGGGTAAGGCCCACCTTGAAGGCTTTGGAAGTTATGAAGGCGTGATGCACGCAAAGGGCCTCCTCTACGATTACCTCAAGGCTCAGGGCGGAATTGCATTCTCTAATGCCGATGACCCCGTCCTCCAGGGCATGCTCTGGGACAGGGAGATGACCTGCATCGCATACGGCCTGGACGGCGTGGAGATTCTGCCTTCATCGGCCGATAATCCTTTCCTCAGGATGAAATGGGCAAATGGCCGGCTCCTTGAAACCCACCTTGTAGGTGCCTACAACGCCACAAACGTGCTTGCCGCCCTTAAGATTGGCTGGTTCTTTGGCGTTCATGAAGATGCCGCCATTAAGGCTGTGGAAAGCTACATCCCTTCCAACAACCGCTCTCAGCTTGTGCGTACGGAGCGCAACACCCTCATTGTGGACGCCTACAACGCCAATCCTTCTTCCATGGCCGTTGCCCTGGACAATCTTGCCCTTTGTGAAGGCCCCAGGCTGGCCCTTCTTGGAGACATGCGTGAACTTGGCGCAGATTCCGCCGCAGAGCACAAGAAGATTGTTGCAAGGCTTAGATCCTTCGTCGCTGACGCTCCTCAGGATGACAAAAACTCTGAGCATAACAATTGTCATTCTGAGCGTCAAAATTGTCATTCTGAGCGAAGCGAAGAATCTATCCTTGTAGGACCAGAATTCAAAAAAGCCGCAGAAGGTACCGGAATTCCGGTTTTTGACACTTCTGACGCGCTGGCGGAATGGCTCAAAGAAAACCCCGTGAGCGGTTACACCATTCTGGTGAAAGGTTCCAGGGGTATCCGTATGGAAAAGGTTCTGGGTTCGCTATAACCCGTGGAGCTAATTCGTTGATTATAAGGCTTTTATGTAAAAACGTCTACCTGTTTTCGGGTAGACGTTTTTCTGTAACTGTCTGTGATTCAAGCGTTTACTTCCACGCTTTGAGAAGCAGGTGTGTGAGGTAAGCGACGGCGGTACCAATGCAAAGGCCGAAGACTGTGCCCACAAGGACGTCTCCAAGGAAGTGGGCGGCCATCATGATGCGGCTAAGGCTTACCAGAGCGGCCCAGATGAAAACGCCCCAGGCAAAGGCCGGAACCGGTTTTCCGTTAAGTTTAAGCCCCAGTGAACTTGCCGCTGCAAAGCCAAAGACGTTTGCGGCGTGGCTGGAGAAGAAACCGTAAAAGCCCCCTGCCTGGCCGTAGGGGATAATTACCCCGTTTTCCACCATCCAGGTGTTGTAGCAGGGCCTGAGCCTTGCCACGCCGTCTTTCACAAGGCCGGACAGCTGGTCTGTGAGAACCACGCAAAGAATAAGGGACAGACTTACCAGAATACCCTTTTTCCACCCCAGTTTCCAGATTATGAACCCCATCACAATGGCGTATGCTGGGAACCATATCTTGTTGTCCGAGAGCCCCAGCCACAGCGGATACAGAGCCGGCGTGTCCAGCTTGTTGATCCACAGGGTGACGGCCTGGTCTATATGAATAATATCAATCATTTATTGAGGGCTTTCCAAAGCTCTTCCTTAAGCTCTTCAAGGCCAATCCTTGCAACGGAAGAAATGAATACGTGAGGAAGGTCCTGGGGCAGTTTTTTCTCTATCTTTGCCCGCTGCTTCTCATCTACAAGGTCTGTTTTGGTGATGGCCAGGACGCGGTCTTTCACCAGAAGTTCAGGGTTATATTCTTGCAGCTCATTGAGAAGGATCTTGTATCCCTTCATTACGTCCGGTTCATCTGCGGCAACCATGAACAGCAGCACTGAATTGCGCTCTATGTGCCTTAGGAAGCGCATACCTATGCCTTTGCCTTCATGGGCGCCTTCAATGATGCCGGGGATATCGGCCATAACAAATGAGCGGTCATCGTAATAACGCACTATGCCAAGATTGGGTTCCAGCGTTGTGAAAGCGTAGTTTGCAATTTTTGGTTTGGCGGATGTTATTACGCTTAGGAGGGTGCTTTTGCCGGCATTGGGGAAGCCCACGAGGCCAACATCGGCCAGGACTTTTAGCTCCAGGATGAACCAGCCTTCAACGCCTTCCTCTCCGGGCTGGGCGTAACGGGGAGTCTGGTTGGTGGAGCTTTTGAAGTGGTCATTGCCCCAGCCGCCCTTGCCGCCCGGGCAAAGGATATATTCCTGGCCGGGTTCTACCAGCTCAGTGATAACCTCTTCCGTTTCTGCGTCCTTCACAACCACGCCCTGGGGTACTTCCAGGACAATATCGGCCCCGTTCTTGCCCCGCTTCAAGGCCTCCTGGCCGTTGCCGCCGTTTTCCGCCCTCACAACCTTGCGGTACCGGAGGTGGATGAGCGTCCATAGCTGGGGATTAACCCTAAGGATAATGTGGCCGCCGCGGCCGCCGTCTCCGCCGTCAGGGCCGCCCTTGGGGACGTATTTTGCCCTGTGGAGGTGAGCGCTGCCGGCCCCGCCGTGCCCGCTGGCGCAGAAAATGCGTACGTAATCTATGAAATTTGACTCTGCCATAACTCTTGCAAAGGTAGAAAATAATGCGTAAATTTGAAAACTATATGACAGCACTTATAACAGACTTTTCGCACGTGTATGAAGATGAGGGATTTGCTGTCCCGGGGGCCATTGTGCTGGATTTGAGCGGGATAGAGGGAACAAGCTGTTACTGCAGTGCGGTGGAGGAGATAGAGGCAAAGCTGCCGGAGAGTTTGCCGAGGCTAAGGTGGATTGACAGCGGGGATTACCACTATATGACGTACATCCTTGCAGGGAGGGAAAAAGAGCCCTTCCACCTTATGCTTCTGGACAACCACCCGGACAACCAGGATCCTGCTTTTGGAGGCATCCTCAGTTGCGGAAGCTGGGTAAAGGCCCTGCAGGAGCATAACGCCATGCTGCAGGAGGTCCTTACAATTGGCCCGGATCTTAAGGATTATCCGGAGGGCTGGGCAAAGGGAAAAAGGGTGTACATATCCCTGGACAAAGATATAATGTCTAAGGAATATGCCCGCACAAACTGGAGCCAGGGAGAGTTTACGCTCCCTAAGATAGAGGAGATAATAAGGAAGGTTGCCCGGGAAGGGGAGATTGCAGCAGTGGATATTTGCGGTGAACTTAGCGTGAGCAAGGGCGCCACCCCGGAGGACCTTAGAATTAATTTGGAGACAAACACTAAACTTTTAAACCTGATATGTCAGAACTGAAAACCTGCCTGTATGATTCTCACGTTGCGCTTGGCGCCAAGATGAGCCCCTTTGCAGGCTTTATTATGCCCATCCAGTACGCCGGAATAGTGCAGGAGCACCTGGCCGTACGTGAACACGTGGGTATGTTTGACGTCTCCCACATGGGAGAGATATTTGTGAAGGGCCCTGACGCAGAGGCCTTCATCAACCACATTTTTACCAACGAAATCCGCGGTTATGAGCCCGGAAAGGTGCTCTACGGCATGATGTGTTACCCTGACGGCGGTACGGTGGACGATCTCCTTGTGTACCGTGAATACCTCAAGGACCATTTCCTCCTGGTAGTGAACGCCGCAAACATTGAAAAGGACTTTGCCTGGATCCAGGAGCAGGCCCATGGCTTTGACTGCAGGCTGGACAATGCATCGGACCGTATCGGCCAAATTGCCGTCCAGGGCCCTGAGGCCGAAAAAACCGTGATGGAGGTCCTTGGCTACAAAGAGGCTCAGGAGCTTTCCTTCTACACCTTTACGGACGTAGAGTATAAGGGAGAACGCCTTATCCTCAGCCGCACCGGCTATACCGGGGAAGACGGCTTTGAGCTTTACACAACCCCGGAGAATACCGTGGAAATCTGGAACAGGCTGCTTGAAGCCGGAGTACAGCCCTGCGGCCTTGGCTGCCGTGACACCCTCCGCTTTGAAGCCGGTCTCCCTCTGTACGGAGATGAGCTCAGCCCGGAAATAAGCCCTGTGATGGCGGGCCTTGGCATGTTCTGCAAGTTTGAGAAGGATTTCATAGGCAAGGATGCCCTACTGGACCAGAAAGCCGGAAACCTTAAGCGCAAGCTTGTGGGCATTGAAATCTTTGACAAGGCCATTCCCCGCGCCGGATATCCCGTAGAGCTTGAAGACGGCACTGAGGTTGGAGTTGTCACCACCGGCTATCATTCCATCTCACTTGACAAGAGCATCTGCTTTGCCCTTGTAGACAAGGAAGTATCGGCACTGGATACGCCCCTTTGGATACGTATTCGCAAGAAAGTTTTCCCCGGAAAAGTTATCAAGAAACGTTTTTACCAGACAAATTATAAAAAGTAAATAGCTATGTCAAAGATTATTGAAGGACTCAAGTACTCGGATTCCCATGAGTGGGTAAAGGCCGAAGGTAATATTGCTATCATCGGCGTATCTGATTTTGCCCAGAAGGAAATGGGAGACATTACCTATGTGGATATGCCCGCCGTGGATGATGAGGTTTCGGCAGGTGAGGAATTCGGCGCTCTTGAGAGCGTAAAGGCCGCATCGGACCTCTACAGCCCTGTTTCAGGTACTGTGGTAGAGGTTAACGAGGCTCTTGAAGATGCTCCTGAGGCTATCAACGAGGACGCCTACGCCAGCTGGATTATCAAAGTTGAAATGAGTGACCCCTCAGAGCTTGACGCCCTTCTTGACGCGGCCGCTTACAAGGCTCTCATAGGAGAATAATAATGGCATCTTCACCGTATCTTCCGCATACTGATGCGGATGTAAGGGCAATGCTGGATAAGGCCGGAGTGAAAACTCTGGAGGATCTCTATTCAGATGTCCCTTCAAAATTCCTGAAAAAAGGCCCTTACGCACTGCCCGCTGCAATGAGTGAGCAGGAAATAAGGGAATGGTTTGCTTCCCTGGAGGCACAGAACGCCCGTCTCAAAGTGTTTGTGGGCCAGGGCGCGTATGACCATTATACCCCTTCCGTAATCCCGTATCTCACTCAGAGAAGTGAGTTCCTTACGGCATATACCCCTTACCAGTGTGAGATATCCCAGGGCACGCTCCGTTACATCTTCGAGTACCAGAGCATGATGTGCGCCCTCACCGGAATGGACGTCTCCAACGCCTCCATGTACGACGGCCCCACCGCCGCCGCAGAGGCCATGAAGATGTGCGTCTCCTGCACCCGCAAGAAAAACAC
>JAFZML010000220.1 GCA_017553255.1 Bacteroidales bacterium
GTTCTTAACGTCCTCACGGGTGTAATTTGCGGTGAAATCAAAGTCCAGCTTGCCCACGGAGGTGTTTACCCTCAGGTTGAAGTTGTCACGGCTCATGTTGGAGTTGGGAAGGATGTCCTGGTTGCGCATGTCCGTGAAGGAGAAACGCATGCCTGTCTTTCCTGAAGAGCCGGAGAGGATGATGGTATTCTGGGCGGTAAGGCCGGTGCGGAAGAAACCGGAGGTGTTGTCGGGGTACATCAGGAAGGGATGCACGCTGCCGTCAAAGTACTCTACCGGGAGGCCGTCGGCCTTGGGGCCCCAGCTGCTGTTGGTGCCGGAGCTCACGGTGGGAGAATACTGTCCGCCGTAACCCATGCCGTACACCTGCTGGATGTTGTCCCAGCGGGAAAGCTGGGTGTCCACGGTAGCGGAACCGTTATATTCAACGGTAAAGCGGTCGGAATCGGCCTTCTTGGTGGTGATGAGGATGACGCCGTGGGATGCGCGGCTGCCGTAAAGGGCACTTGCTGCCGGTCCCTTGAGCACGGTCATGTTCTCAATATCGTCAGGGTTAATGGCCGAAATTCCATCACCAAGGTCATAGCCGCCTTCTGTGCCGGCGCTGCCGAAGTTGGTATTGTCAAGCGGAACGCCGTCCACAACATAGAGGGGCTGGTTGTTACCTGCAATCTCAGTGTTACCGCGAAGGATTACGCGGGTGGAACCGGAAGGGCCGCTGGTGGTTTCTGTGACAACCAGGCCGGCTACCTTACCTGCAAGTGAGTTTACAACGTTGGTTTCCTTGGCCTTGGTGAGCTCATCACCCTTCACCTCTTCAACGCCGTAACCCAGGGCCTTGCGGTCACGCTTGATGCCAAGGGCGGTCACAACCACTTCTTCCAGGAGCTGAGTGTCTTCGGAGAGAATGACCTTCATGCCGTCCTGTGCGGGAAGCAGCTGGCTCACATAGCCTATGTAACTGAATTCAAGGAGCGCTCCGGGTTCGCATTCAAGTGCGAAGTTTCCGTCAGCGTCGGTGATGACGCCCTGAGTTGTTCCGGCCAGCGTAATTGCTGCGCCGATGAGGGGTCCCACCTGGTCGGAGACATTACCCCTCACAACCGCGTTCTGGGCTGCTGCGGAGAAAGCTCCTGCAATGCTTAAGACAAGCACGCATAGAACAAGGAATGGTTTTCTCATAATATATTGGTTAGTAAAATTGTGCGGAATCCATTGGTTACCGGCAGCAAAATTACCATCTATATATACGCGCGCGGTTCAAATACTGTCAAAAATGGTTGGACTTTTGACATTTGTCAGAAATCTAACCTTTTTTGTCAGAAAATAAACCTTCTACCTGTACTTTGAAGGAGAAACCTCAAAGTACTTTTTGAAAACCGTACTGAAGTATTTCGGATTGTCAAAGCCCACCATTGCGGAGACATCGGCCACCGGATGACCGTTTCTGAGGAGGAGGGCGGCGCGCTCCAGGCGTATGAAACGTATGAAATCGTTGGGGCTCTTGCCGGTGAAAGTGCGCAGCCTCACGTAGAGATAGGTGCGGCTCATTGCCATCTCACGGCACAGGGTATCTACGGAGAATTCAGGGTCTGAAAGATGCTCCATCACAACCCTTGTTGCAGAATCCACAAACTCTCGGCCGCCGGTGGCGTCGTGATCCTCGGCTTCGGCAGGCTGGTCTCCGGCGTCAAGTGACTGGAGGGCGGGATTCTCCATTATAAGCCTTGTGTACTTTATATGGAGCTGGTAAATCTTCCAGCCACCTATGGCGGCGCCTGTGAGAAGGGCAATATACAGCACCCACATCCACCAGGAATTCCACCAGGGCTGGCCGATATTCACCTCTATCTCCTGCAGGCCCAGGCGGGCTCCGCTGCTTCGGCTAACGGAGGCCACCTGCAGGATGTGACTTCCGGCTTCCATGGCCGCCAGGCGTATGTAGGACTGAGTTGAAGGCTTGCTCCAGGGGCCGTCGTCAAGGCGGTAGCAATATGCAATGTCGTCGCTGAAACGGAGGTTTATGCTCTCAAAATAAAGCTCAAAGGTGTTCTGCCTGTACTTTAAGTCCAGTTCTCCCTTGTCCAGAAGCGTTCTGGTCTTTTCCAGACGCTCTTCCGGAGTCCCGGTGTCAAGGACAACGCTCCTAAGGCGCAGAGGAGCCCTGTAATCGGCATTACCAACAGTATCAGGGTCCAGAAGAACCGCGCCGGTGGAGGAGCCAAGGAGCATACGCCCGTCCCTCAGGAACGCCATGGCGCCGCGAATGTATTCCCTGTCAAGGCCACTCTCATAGTTTACGGAGCACGCCACACCGTTCTGGATTTTTCCAAGTCCGTATTCCGTGGCTACCCAAAGCCTGCCGGAATTGTCCACGCCCGTAGAGCAAACGCTGTCTCCGGGCAAACCGTCGTCGTAGGTGAGCTGGGTGCATCGGCCATCCTGAAGGTCATAGGAGTAGAGGCCGCCGCCGTCCGTAGCTATGTACAGGAGCTTTTCCCTGTATACAAACAGGTTCAGCGCATAGCGGTTAACGGTGGATGGATCATGATTCTCCGGGAAATAGTTGAGCTCCTCTACCCCGCCCTGCCCGGGAACCACCAGCTTCACACCTGCCGCCGTAGCAACGGCAATGCGTCCGTCCGGCAGCTGAATTATGTCCTGGACATTGTGCACCGGATAGTATCGGTAGCCGGGTTCCGTCTTCTCCACAAGGTCTCCGTCCAGGCAGCCCATCCGAAGATGGCCCTCCCTGTCACGGAAAAGGGAATAGACGTGATTGCACTTTAGGACACCGTTCTCCTGAGAGTAGAGAGGCCTGGTTCCGTTTTTATCGGCCCTCAGGACACCCTTGCCGAAGGTGGCAAGAAGAAGGCCGTCACCGTCTTCACACACGTCCAGAACCACGTGTGAGGCGGCAGTCCTTCGGCTCTCCCTTGTAGAAGGATTGAAAAGCGTTACGCCGTCGTCCGTGCCCAAAGCCAGGGTTCCGTCCCGCAGCTGCGCCACGCAGTTCACATGGTCATTGCTAAGGGGAATATTCACGGTACCGCCAGAAGGACGCGCTATATCAATGCCGCCGGAATAGGAACCTATAATTATATTGCCCCATGCATCCGGCTGCAAAGCATATATGCCGTTACCGTGAAGCTGGCCCTGATTGGCGTCAAAGAGCTTCCGGGCCTCATAACTGCCGCGCTTCACACTGTAAACGCCAAAGCCATCTACGCCCACAAGAAGATCTCCGTTATACGGCGCCAGCGCACGTACAGGATTTCCGGGAATGCCTTCCAGGGAATGCAGTTCACCACGGGAATTCACCGCCTTAACGCCATCCTTGAACGTTCCCAGCCACAGCATGCCGCTGCTGCGGTCCCAAAACGCACTTATTGCATTGAAAGGATACAACAAGTCCCCTCCTGTACTGTAAACACCGTCTACGGTACAAAGAAGAAGCTCCTCTCCAAACGGCTCCAGACAGTGAGTATAGTGCCCCTCCAAAACCGGAGTGAGCTTACCTTCATCCAGGCGGTACGCACCGTCACTCAGTGCCAGCCAAATGCCATCTCCATCCAGAAGGATCTGATTCAGGATCACATCCTTACCAAGAAGGGAAGCAACATCCGCCACCTTTATGAAATCATCCTGGAACGGTTCATACAGAAAGATTTTGCCCTTGTTGTCGTAGGCATACAGACGCCCCTCCGGAGACTGCGCCAGGGAAACTGTTCGGCCACTGAAATCATTGAACGGAATGTCCTTCCCCAGCCAGTAAGGCTGCACCGTATGGCCGTTGTAACGCTCTACGTTATTCTTTGAAGACCACCAAATTGCCCCGTCCTGCGCCTGACA
>JAFZML010000221.1 GCA_017553255.1 Bacteroidales bacterium
AGTTCACCGCCTACCTTGGCCATGAACCGGAGCGTTGGCCCATTTTGGAGCAGGGGCATATTTTCCTTGATAAAACCCCTGATTCCCTGGAAGTGGCCTGGCTCACCTTCCGCTGCAAGGTAATCCACGATTTTGTGGAAAAGGCTGCCGGGAAAGTGCATTCCACGGCCCCCGGCATACAACTTTCATACTATGCGGGCGCCTGGTTCAGCGAGTATTACCGCAGCGGCGTAAACTGGTGCTCCCCGGATTATGACATCCCCGCCAATGAGCCGGAATACTCATGGGCAACGGAGGAGTATTGCAAAACCGGAATAGCCAATCTTGTGGATTATATGTTCCTTGGAGCATATACCGGGGCCGATAAAATCCACGGCGCGGAAGAAAAGACCATGGAAGGCTTTGCCCTCCTTGGCCGCAAACGCCTTGCCGGTGCAGTGCCTTTTGCCGCCGGCCCGGACCTTGGAAACCAGCCCGGCTTTGACAAAGGCGGGCAGCAGGGAATAATCCCGGAGATTGTTAAGACAATGGATGAGTGCGCAGACGGTGCTTTCTTCTTTGACCTCTGCCACATCAGGCTATATAACTACTGGTATTGTTTTCACACACCAAAGTACTCCCGGTAGCGGTCATAGAGGTGACCTGCCTGCGCGTATGCGCTCTGGGGGCTCATGAAGTGTGAGAACTCAAAGGTAATGGCTTTGTCGTAGCCGCAGCGCTTTGCGGCCTCCAGTTTGAGCCGGAGCTTGTCAAACTTGATGGGGAAGAAGCGGATGGGCATATCCCTGTCAAAGCTCTCGGCATTTGTCCAGCACTGCATTCCATATCTATCAGCCAGTTTCTTGTTCACGCTGAAGAAGGCGTCAAGTTCGTCGTAGTCTATGTGGCCGTCCTGGAAGGCGCAGGCGTCTACGTATTCATGGATGCCGTCAAAGATCTCATTCCACTCCCTCTCATGCTGCTCAATTCCCACGGCCTGCTCCCTGGTGATGTTGCCGCTGGCAGCGTCTACGGCCTTTTTGCCGTCTATCCAGGGAGAAATGAAGGTGGGAAGGCCGCCTGAAACCTCCTTGCACTGGCGCCCCATTGTGCGGAAGCTCTCAATTGCACCCTTGGTGGCGCGTGAAATCTCTCCTGAAATGTACCAGCCGCCAAAGCTCTTGTATTTGGAACCGTAGCGCTCCCAAATCTCATCTATAACGTATTTGTTGGCTTCCACCTCATAGCTCATGTCTCCGGTGTCCCAGTATTTTCCGGAATCATAGAGGCCCAGCCAGAACTTCATGCCGTACTTCTGAGCCAGGCGGCAGAACATGTCTATAAGGTCCATGGAAGGCATGTAGCAGCCCTTCTTCAGGAGGTAAGGGGAGGGGTAGGTGATGAATTTACGGTAGCCGCAGCGGATGTCAATGACGGTGTCAATTCCCATGTCCTTCATATAGCGGAAATCACGGTCCCATTCACGTTCTCCCCAGTTCTGGTGGGGGATGTCGTGGGAAATCTCGTCCAGGAAGGTGCCCGTTATGGGGAGGGCGTTTGCCTTTGGAACAATGAGGGTGCTTTCCACGGAATTGTCAAGGTCAATTCCGTATTTGTCATTGCCGGAAGGTTTGCAGCCTGCGGCTACAAGCGGGGCGGCGGCAGCTGCCAGGGCCCCTTTTTTCAAAAATGATCTGCGGTTTTCCATATGGTTATTCAATGTTTCCAAGGAGTAGACTTTTTGCCAGGAGGCTTGAGCCGATGGCCCCGGCCGTCCTTCCAAGCTGCGACACCTTTATATGGGTGTCGTTGTTCACTATGTTAAGGGAATATTTGTTTACGGTGCTTCTTAGCGGAGGCAGGAGATAACGCTCCGTGCAGCTCAGGCGTCCGCCGATAATCACAAGGTCAGGGTTGAAAATGTTGATGAGCCCGGCAAGGGAATGCCCCAGGGTGGCCCCTACTTCCTCTATGCATTCAATGGCCAGGACGTCTTCCCGGTCAATGGCGCCCAGGATGCTGTCCAGGCTTATTTTGTCACCCTTTTTATAGGCGGGGGAGAGTATGGAGGTTCGGCCCTGGGCAAGTTTTTCAGTTACAAGGCGGTGCAGGGCCAGGCCGGAAGCTCCGGTTTCCAGGCAGCCTATCTTTCCGCATCGGCAATACTGGTTGTTGCTTAGAAGCGGGAAATGGCCCACCTCTCCGGAGAAGCCGGATTTTCCGTAAAACAGCTTTCCGTCAAGCACCATGCCCATGCCAAGTCCCCATCCCACGTTCAGGAAAAGGATGGTGCCTTCGTCACCGGCCACGCCGCAGACGTATTCTCCCCAGGCCATGGCGCGGGTGTCGTTCTCCAGCACCACCGGACGGCCGAATTCCTCCTCCAGGAGCGTTCTGATGGGCTTTTGCTCACTTATAAAATAGGAATAGCTGTAGCCTGTCTGGTGGTTTACGCGGCCTGTGAGGTCCACGCCGTAGGCCACTATCCTTGACAAGTCAATCTTCAGGGTTTCAAGGCTGGAACGCACGCGCGCTCCCAGCCTATGGACGGATTCCTCCGTATTTTCCAGGCCGAAGGGGATGTTCTCCACAGTGTGAAGCACATTGCCGGGAAAATCCGTCACAGCAAGGGTAAGGCCTTCGTGGCCGACGTGGATACCCGCGAAATAGCCCACGTTGGGATTGAGGCCGAACAGGCTGGCACGCCGCCCTCCGGAAGATTCAACCTTGCCCAGTTCCACCAGGTAGCCGTCGGCCATCATCTCCGTGACAATGCGCGTTACCTTGGGGATGCTGGCATCCAGGCGCCTTGCCAAATCCGCAATACAGTACCCCTTGCGGTTGTTGCAAAGGGACATGATACGTTTTTTCTCTGCTGCGTAGTGGCTGCCGGATATTTCCGGGAAGGCTTCCATGTGGCTTAGTTTTTTGCAAATATAGTGAACGGGAACCGATAATGCAAGAACTTTTTAATATTTTGTTAAAAAGTAAAGATTTTTATAAATAAATTGTGAAAAAGTTTTGAAGTGTTTCATTTTATGCATATATTTGCGATATACACTAAAAAACCAAAAACCATGAACTTGCCTGATTTTGCCCAAATGGCCCGTCGCTACAGTGAGGAACTCTACGGAAGCGTTCTCCCATTCTGGCTGGAAAAATCACAGGATAAGGAGTTTGGAGGGTATTTCACCTGCCTTAACCGGGACGGAAGCGTCTTTGACACAGATAAGTTTGTATGGCTGCAGGGCCGTGAGGTCTGGATGTTCGCCATGCTGTACAATAAGGTGGAGAAAAACCCGCAGTGGCTCGCCTGTGCCCGTCAGGGTGCGGAATTCCTGGAAAAATTCGGCCATGACGGACACTATGACTTCTACTTCTCCCTCACAAGGGAAGGTAAGCCCATAATTGCACCTTATAATATATTCTCCAACACTTTTGCCTGCATGGCTTTTGCCCAGCTTGCGGTGGCAACGGGGGAGGAGCATTGGGCCGATATCGCCCGCCGCACCTTCCAGCGTATCCTGGACCGCCGCTCCAATCCCAAAGGAAAGTGGCTCAAGGCCGTTCCCGGAACCCGTCCCATGAAGGACTTCGCCCTGCCCATGATAATCTGCAACATGGCCCTTGAGGTGGAACCCATCATAGAGGATAAGTCCCTCCTTGACAAAACCATAG
>JAFZML010000222.1 GCA_017553255.1 Bacteroidales bacterium
CACGGCATAGATGGCGCTGAGGCGCTCACCGTTGCCGGTTTCAGGGTTCACAAGGTCTGCGCCCTCATTGAGGGTACCGCTCATTACCTTGAAGTAGGAAACCTCACCGAGGTGCTGCTCTACGCTGGTCTTGAAGATAAAGAGTGCCACGGGACCTGCAGGGTCACACTTGATGGTGCCGCCGTCTACGGTGGGCTCTTCCCTTCCTTCCGGTGAAGGAACAACATTCACGATGAACTCCATGAGGCGCTTTACACCAACATTCTCCTTAGCTGCGGTGCAGAAGACGGGGATGGTCTCACCCTTCTTCAGGCCTTCGCGGAGACCTTCACGGATTTCATCGGTGGTGAGCTCCATGGTCTCGAAGAACTTCTCCATGAGTTCGTCGGAGCCTTCGGCGGCCTTTTCCATAAGCTCTGCGCGAAGCTCTTCGGCTTCATCGGCATAAGCTGCGGGGATTTCAAGCTCTGCGCCCTTCTTGTCATAGAACTTCATGGTGATTACATCCACAAAGCCTTCCAGGCCAAGACCGGGGTTCACGGGGAACTGGCAAAGAACTGCCTTCTTGCCGAATTCCTCAGAAATGGCGTTGCGTACGCCGTCCCAGTTTGCCTTATCATGATCCAGCTGGTTTACGGCGATGATCATGGGAACGCCGTACTGGTCTGCGTAACGGCCGAAAAGGGTGGTACCCACCTCAATTCCAGCGCTGCCGTTCATGACCATCACGGCGGCGTCTACCACCTTGAAGGCGGAGAGGGCTCCACCGGAGAAATCATCTGAACCGGGGGCGTCTATGAAGTTGATCTTGCAGCCGCCGAACTCTGCGTACAGAGGGGTGGCGTTGATGGACTTCTGGTTGGTTTGCTCGAACTCAGTGTTGTCCGATACGGTGTTCTTTTCCTCTACGGAACCGCGGCGGTCAATAACCTTGCCTTCAAAAAGCATGGCCTCTGAGAGAGTGGTTTTACCGCTGCGGGGTGCGCCAATCAAGACGACGTTGCGGATGTTTTTAGTAGTGTAAGCTTTCATTGTTATGTATTATGTTTTTGCGTTTTTCAGACGTAGTCTGCAAATATAATGATTTTTCACGCAAATACAATATTTTTCCTTCCTCCCGGGCCGATTAGACCCCCTTTCGCTTCGGCCTTGTCCCCTCATTTCTGGCCTTTTCCCCGCCGTCTCCGAAACTTAAACGGCACCCACCCCGCACAGAGCATATTCTGCCCCGGGGTGGTGTCGTTTACCCAGGTCCGCAGACATGGGGTAAACCGCAAAATCGGCCCTACAGAGCCCAAAGTGCGGTTTAACTTTCGGAAAAGCGTTAATATGTCAACACAAAATGTGCTGAGACCAAGAAAATTATTTGGAATTGAGGCTTTTACTTGCAATGAGAATTAATGTAATTCCCGCGGCAATTCCGCCAACAAGCCCTATTGTTTTTCCTAAACTGAATTCACTAACTTCCTTTTCACGATTAGTGCGAACCTGATAGCATAGATTGTCCTCATTAACATACATATGCGTATAACCTCTTGAGGACTCTGTTACAAGAGAAAGTTTTTTCGTCCACGGGTTCATGGTTCCGTCAGTATTCAAGTGAAGCTCTTCAAATACCATAATCTGGCCGCCCCTTCCATCTGGAGTTAAACGGTCGGGGGCGCCGAGAGCATCTATTATTTCGGCATAACTTCGGCCGATAAAAGCATCCTCAAGATCTGGAAGGATAGACACCTCGTATGTTGACCGGCACGATGTTGCCAACAGAATACCAACAAGCAAGATAAAGATTCTTTTCATACCCAAGCGTGTTTGAGGTCCACCGATGTTTTATCATTAGCAAAGATAGCAAAGTTTTCAATACAGTTAACTTTCCGAATCATCCAGAGAGGTCATGGGCTGGTGAAGTATTGTGCGGAGTAAATCGGCATTTAAACCGCAGAGGCGGGCTAACTGCTTGACTGAATATGTTTTTCTGGAACGCCAGATGTCAGTTGCAATGTCCACCTTGGCGGCTTGACGAAGTTTCTTTACAGGAACGCCGTATTTCAGCTTAGCCAAGTTGTTGACTTCTTTCCTGATGACATCTTCCTCCCGGCGTACAAGGAACTTTTTGGCATCGGCCGCCTCCATCTCTACAAGGTCATTTTTCTTCACGTTCAGGAATGCGATGAATTGCCTTGGAGAAGAAAATACCCTCTGGTTAATAAATTGTAAATCAATGTAACTGGCCGGGACAAGCATACCGTAATCATCGTACTCCCAATCTTGCGGCAACACAGCATTTGTCCTAAACATTCTGGCCTGGCTGCGGGTAGAAAGGGTGCTTATTATCTTATACTTTTTCTCAGGGCGTTTTTGGCAATAGACCGGCCCGGGCCCCCAGCGGTAGTTCTCCGGAAGGTATGGATATCCCGCCTCTGTGCAGTTTCTGAAAACATATATTATTTTACGCCTTAATTCTTCTTCCGTCTTGATGGCATCCGCCTCTATCCATATAGAGTTTTCCACCATATCACGCCTCCCAGTGGAAGAAAAGTACTTGACAATCTGACGCTTGATCTCTCCTTTAAACTTCTGGATATTCATTGCATTGCCTCGGAGAATTGTGTGAAGGTGTGTCTTCATGATCTCAAGGCACAGCACAGTCAGATTGCAATTAAACGCCACAATCGGAATAAGATTCATCCCGAAAATACAGTCTTCTTCCGTTTCGAACAGAACCTCCAGCCGCGTCCCGTCAGAATAAACGTGGAAGCAGTCGTTTACCGGTTTCGAATAGTCGTTCCCAATCATTTTTCCTTTTTTGCAAAGATGAGAAAAGTTATCCGTTTCAAACGTTGTGACACGAATGAAACGGATAAATGCCATTACAAGAGTCCAGGAGGCCGATTTCTTTATTTCTTTTTTGCCGATTAAATGACGTTTTCCGCCCATTTTGTACAGATTCACTTTTCTCATACGTAGTGTAAAGCGTCATGTCCCTTTTGAATTGGCACAGCGGACTTCTTCCGAAACTTAAACAGCACCCACCCCGCACAGAGCATGTTCTCCGGCTGGGTGGTGTCGTTTACCCCGTTCCGCAGACATGTGGTAAACCGCAAAATCGGCCCCACAGAGCCTAAAGTGCGGTTTAACTTTCGGAAAGACGGTGACGCGGGCCATGGGGGACAGGGGGCAGGATAGCCATGTGCCCTTCGGGCGGCATAGACGCCCGTGTCTTTGTGAACGGGAGGGGCCCGCAAGGAGATGCCCGGTCAAAGCCGGGCATGACGACGCGGGAGGGATAGCGCCGAAGGCGCGTACCGGGCCGAAGGGCATATGGCTTCCTGCCGGGGGAGATGCCCGATCAGGTCGGGCATGACGGGAGAGGGGCCGAAGAGGGCCGATTAGACGGCGGCGGCGAGGCGGCGGGCAAGCTCCAGGAAGGCGGCGGAGTCCGGGCGGTCCTGAAGGGCGGCGGGAGTGCCGGAGTCTGCGTTCTCACGGATGGACTGGACAAGGGGAATCTGGCCCAGGAACGGGATATCAAGGTCACGGGCCATTTTTTCTCCGCCACCCTGGCCGAAGATGTAGTACTTTTCCTCCGGATGCTCCAGCGGAGTGAACCAGGACATGTTTTCCACAAGGCCGAATACGGGTTTTTGGACCTGGGGGTTACGGAACATGTTCACGCCGCGAAGGACATCGGCAAGGGCAACGGTTTGGGGCGTTGTCACTATGACGGCGCCCTCTATGGGGATGTCTCCAATTAGCGTGATATGGATGTCTCCCGTTCCAGGGGGCATGTCTATGAGGAGGAAATCCAGAGGGCCCCAAATGGTTTGAAGGATAATCTGTTTCAGGGCCGTGGAGGCCATGGGGCCGCGCCAGATGAGTGCCTGTCCGGCATTGGAAACGTGCCCTACGGAGAGCCACTTCACGCCGAATTTTTCCACGGGGACAAAGAGGGTGTCAGACTCATCATTGCCGTACATCTCTATCTCCACATCCTCCGTTCCGGTCATGGTGGGGATGGAAGGGCCGTAGACATCGGCGTCGGCAAGGCCAACCTTGTAGCCAAGGCGGGCGAGGGCCACGGCAAGGTTCACGGCAACGGTGCTTTTCCCTACGCCGCCTTTTCCGGATGCTATGCCGATAATATGCCTTACCTCACGGAGCTGCTCCATGTTGAACTCTATGCCCTTTTTGGCGGGTTTTGCGGGCTCTTTCACAATGGTGTCCACCTCTATTGCCGTGCCGCCGGGGGCGTGCCTGTAAAGGCAGGACTGAACGGCGCCGACAAGGTAGTTCTTGAGAGGATCCGGGCGCTTGGAGAAGGCCAGGGTAACGTGAATTCCACCATCCGTAACTTCCACGGAATCAATCATTCCAAGAGCGGCAAGGGGAGCGTCTCCTTTTGCGGGGTGAGTTACCTCTCCAAGCCAAGAGAGTATCTGATTTTTGTCCATTTTCTCCATTATTTCCACAAAAGTACGCAAAAAACACTAAATTTGTGAAAATAAAAAACGCAGATGAAACGTATTCTTACCCTTTTTGCAGCACTAGCAATTTGCACGGTGGCAGTGGCCGATGAAGGAATGTGGCTGCTTCCGCTCCTCAAACAGCTTAACGGAAAAGACCTCCGCGCGGCGGGCTGCAAGCTTACCCCGGAACAGATTTACTCCATAAACAAAACCTCCCTCAAGGACGCCATAGTGATTTTTGGCGGCGGTTGCACCGGAGAGATGATTAGTGATGAGGGTCTCCTTGTCACCAACCACCACTGCGGCTACAGCAGCATCCAGAGCCTTTCCACAGATGAGAACAACTACCTCATGGACGGTTACTGGGCAAAGTCGCTTGGAGAGGAAATCCCCTGCCCGGGCCTTACCGTCACCTTCCTTGTTAGCATGGAGGACGTGACAAGGGTTATAGAGGAAGGGACAATATCGGCCGAAGCCCTTACGGAAGCGGCCGAAGGCGCCAATCCCGGTTGCCACGCCCGCGTTACCGGCTTTTACAACGACAACGTCCATTACCTTATAGTATACCGCACGTACAGGGACGTCCGCTTTGTGGGCGCTCCCCCGGCATCCATGGGTAAATTCGGCGGTGAAACGGACAACTGGATGTGGCCTCGCCATACCTGTGACTTCTCCATGTTCCGCGTATATGCCGATGAAAACAATATGCCCGCAGAGTACTCTGCCAGCAACGTCCCCTATAAGCCCGCCAAGAGCCTGAAAGTGTCCCTGAAGGGCGTTAAGGAAGGGGATTACGCCATGGTGATTGGCTATCCCGGCCGCACGCAGCGCTATCAGACAGCCGCCCAGCTGGACAATATGATTGAGACCAACCGCATCCGCATAGACGCCCGTACAATCCGCCAGGACATTATGTGGGAAGAGATGATTGCCAGTAAATCCACTCAGCTGAAGTACGCCGACAAATACGCCGGCAGCGCCAACGGTTGGAAGAAGTGGCAGGGAGAGGAACTGGCATTCCAGAACCTCAATATAATCGGCCGCGAAAAGGCCAAGGAAGCAGCCCTCAAGGCATGGATTGACGCAGATTCCGCCCGCCGTGAAAAGTATGGAGACCCCGTGGCGGAAATAGCAGAATATGTAAAGAAGAATGCCCCTGCAAACGCCGCCGTATACAGGATTGTTGAAGGTCCCTACCAGATTGAACTTGTGCAGTATGCAAGCGTCCTTCCCGGCTACTACAGCCAGGAACTGAGCGAGGGAAAAGATTCCGCCCAGGCCCTTGCCGCAGCAAGGGAAGTACTGCGGGAGGAGTATAGGGATTACGTTGTAAGCATTGACAAGAAAACGGCCGTGGCCATGCTGGAGCACTATCGGAAAACCGCCGCTCCGGAAGATTACCTCAAGATTGGAGACCGTGATTTTGCAACGCTGGACATCCCCGCATACGTAGATAATCTTTACGCCACCAGCATTTTTGCCGATGAGGAAAAAGCCCTTTCGGCCTCTCTGGAGGAGGCCCTGAGTGATCCCGCCTCAGAGCTTACACAGGCCATAATGGACGCCCTTATGGGCCATTATACAAGCGTTTACGCCACTCCGGATTCCACCTATGACCTTGCCCGCAAGCATTTTGCCGCCGCCCTTATGGAGTGGCAGAAGGGGAAGGCAATGTACCCGGACGCCAACTCCACAATGCGTCTCACCTACGGCCACGTGCTGCCCTACAGCCCCAAGGATGCGCTTAAGTATGAGTACTACACCACCGCCCAGGGCCTTCTGGAGAAGGAAAACCCGGATGATCCGGAGTTCATCCTTCCTGAGGGCATCAAGTCCCTCCTCCTTGCAAAGGATTATGGCCGGTGGGCCGCCCCTGACGGCACTCTCCGCACCTGCTTCCTTACAAACAACGACATAACCGGCGGCAATTCCGGGTCACCGGTGCTTGATGCCAAGGGCAATCTCATCGGCCTTGCTTTTGACGGAAACTGGGAAAGCATGAGCTCAGACGTTATGTTTGAGCCGGCCCTCCAGAGGTGCATCTGCGTGGATATCCGCTACGTCCTGTGGCTTGTAGAGAAGTATGGCGGCGCCACAAATATCATTAATGAAATAACTTACGTAAAATAAAACCTATGAAAAAAGTATTTGCAATTCTGGCCGCCGGCCTTATTTGCCTTGGCGCCTTTGCGCAGGAGTCGGCCATCCTGGAAGAGTGGGGAGACAAGCTTGAATTAAGCGACTCTGACGTTATCACTCCCATTTCTTTCGTTTCCTTCTTCTACAACCATAACCTTGGAGCCCCTGAAGGACAGTCCCGCCACGGATTCGGCTTTGAAGTTGCCACTATGTTTTTGGGATTCGACATCTGGAAAGGCGCCCGTCTGAGTCTTGGTCTCCTTGATTTCTGTGCCGATTTTTCTTCTGCCCTGAACGGCTATGTCTATGCTCAAAGCAAGGACGACAATAACAAAATCGAGCCCTATAACACTGATAACCCGGACTTTGCCAGCCTGGGCGTAGGGCTTGAAAATTTAGAAAGTAAATGCTCCAGCTTTGCTTTCCTGTTCCCCATTACCTATACCCAGAAATTCGGCTCATCAAAATGGGACCTGGCTCTCCTTGCCGCTCCCGGTGTTGGCTTTGACTCCTATAACAATAAATTCACCGTGGGCAACATTGAGCACAATAGTAAACTCAATCTCAAGAAGAACGCCTACTTCCGTCTTAACCTTAGCGCATATGTAAGGTATAACGGCCTGGGTATTGGCGTACGCTACTCCTTCCCCAGAGAGTTCCAGGGCCCTGGCATCATCAGCGCCGGTATTACGCTTGGAATTTAAAACAGGGAAGGTTCAAGTTCCTTCACGTGAAAGCTTTTCCGGTGCCATGGAGTATATCCGTGGCGCCGGATTGCTTCTATATGCTCTGCCGTGGGGTAGCCCATATTCCGGTCCCAGCCGTACTGAGGGTACTCCAGGGCTATTTTTCGCATGAAATCGTCACGATAAGTTTTGGCAAGAACTGAGGCTGCAGCAATGCTGGCAAAGGTGGCGTCTCCGTGCACCACGGTTTGGTAATCTTTGAAGCCGAAGCCCTGGAACGGGCGGAACTTGTTGCCGTCTATGAGAAGAAAGTCCGGCTTCACTTTTAACGCTGTCACAGCTCTCTGCATGCCGGTAACTGAAGCCCAGAGTATATTGAGCTGGTCTATTTCTTCTGCGCTCACCGCCTCAACGGCCCATGCAATGGCATTTGCTTCTATTATGGGCCTTAACTCTTCACGGGCCTTTTCCGTCATCTGCTTTGAGTCATTGAGAAGAGGGTGGTAGAAGTCCGGCGGCAGAATCACCGCCGCTGCGTATACAGGGCCGGCAAGGGGACCCCGGCCGGCTTCGTCACAGCCCGCTTCTCTTCGGCCCGGCTCAAGATATGGCTTAAGATTTGGCTTCATCTTATTGTCTCGGGGCAACGAGACGTGCAAAAAACGCCATTTTCGTGTGAGTCATTGACCAAATGGGCAATGAAACGTGCAAAAAGTGCCATTTTTGTGTTAGTCATTGCCCTTTCTTTGGATGATTGATGTCGCAACGGCTGCTGCTAGGGCCAGAAGAAGCAGAAGTGAGGCTATGAGTGACACGGTTGCGCCGGTTTTGTAGCTGGACGGAGCAAAACGCATGATAATTTCATGCTCTCCGGCGGGGAGGAGGGCACCGCGGAGGGTCCAATCGGCACGGAAAATGTCCAGCGGCTGCCCGTCCACGGTGGCTTTCCAGCCGTTAGGGTAGTACACTTCGCTGAACACCGCCACGCGGTTTGTGGCCGATGTATACTTGTAACGGACCTCGTTGGGGGTGTAGGAGGTCATTTCGATAGATTCTTCGCTACGCTCAGAATGACAATTGACTCCTTCAGAATGAATAATGCCATCCAAAGCAACTCCTTTTCTGTC
>JAFZML010000223.1 GCA_017553255.1 Bacteroidales bacterium
ATCTCCGCCTCCATCTCATTGATAAAAGTTTTGATATAGTTGAACTGCTCATCCGGGAGAGTGTCATTGGGAGATTTTATCTGGACCGGAAGATTGAAACCGGCCGACTTGAACTTGTGGGGTTCGTCATAAAGCTCATCGTACTCAAGGAGATAGCCGCCGCTCACGGCAGGGTACTTGGTATCGGCAGCCTTTAACTTGGCTATGTTTACGCGGTCCTTGTCAATCTTGATCTGTTCACAGAGATAGTACAGCCCCTGGAATTTGCCATTGAGGACAAGCTCCACGAATTCCCCGCGGGGAGCCCAGCCAAGGCCCGGAGCGCGCCGCGTGGCTTCAAACATAAGGGGATTGCCGATAAACCCGCGGTACTGGGCCAGAAGCACCCACCTCTTATGGGCGGGCATTCCAAGAACCTTCTGGGAATTCTCCAGCTTTATGGCGTAGGGCTTCTTGGGGTATTTCTCCCACGTCCAGTTGCCCCTTCCGCGGATTTCAGTCTTGCCCAATTGGTAGAGCTTCCAGTCCGTTCCCATAATGCTGATCTGGGCGGCCCTCCAGGTGGTTTTGCTGGTGATTGCCCTTGGAGAATCAGTGTTCACAACAACTACGGGAAGCCTGGTTCCAAGGACCTTTACATTGAAATCCGTGGTTTTCCCGTCTGGTGTTTTAATCTTGTAATTGACCCCGTTTTTGTAGCTGGAGAAATTGTTTGTTGTAACCCCGCTTTCCTGCGTTACCCCTGCAACGGTGAGCGTGCTTCCATTGTCATTGAAAACCGCCACAAGGTTTTTAAGGTCCGCTTCCCAGGGAACGAAAATGATGCAGCCGGAATCCGACTCATCTACGGGCCTGTAGTCTTTCCCTTCCACCTGAACCCTGAAATCCAGGGCGTCAGACTGGGGCTCCTCCTGATTTGTATTTTCCGGATTATTCTGCGTTTCATCCAGGTGCGGAAGCTCCTGCGCCGTACAGCCCCAAAGGACCACAAGGCCTGTAAGAAGCAGACGGAACGCGTTTTTCATTTAGAAATTGAGTGTTATGCCCACGCCGTTACCTGTGGCGCAGAATGAGAGCTGTACCTCCGGGGCGGGCTCCGTTTCAGGGAGAAGCTCCGGACTGGGGAGCACGGAGTCATTGTACCGGTCTATCAGGCGGCTCATACGGGTGGAATTCACCACGGTGATGGGAATACCGGCAATGTGTACGCCAATGCCCACGGCGGCTATGATAAGGCCGGCGGTCATATAGGGCTTACCGGCATCGGCCCCCTTTTGGGCGGCACTGCTTGCCGTTTGCTGGGCCGTATCCTTGCCCCCGATGCTGCCTGCAACTGCTCCGGCAGTGGCACCCACGGCGGCTCCCGTCATTGAAACCATGGCTCCAAAAAGGGTGGTGCCAAGGCCGATAGCGGCAATACCGCCGCCACCGGCTATCATGGAAATACCGGCGGTTCGCCAGCCACGGGCGTTTTTCCATTGGGCCGATAAATCCTCCCCGCCCACGTCCTGCATGAGGATTGCAGACTGCGCGGGGGTAAGCTTCTCATTGTCAAGTTTTATCCTGCATCCCGCGCGGCTTGCGGTGGGGACGGTGGCATACTGGGCCTGGGCCGTGGCAGATACGGCCAGAAGTATAATCAGGGCAAGAAATTTTCTCATAACAGAAGCAAAGATACAACAATTTGCAGAAAAATGACTATATTCGTAACTTGAAAAAAACTAAACCACATTATATGATAATAGACTCACCTGCTGTTCTTGAAAGCATCAGACAGGAAGCCCTTAAGGCGCTGTCTGTTAGGGAGGAAAGCAACAAAGCCACATCCGCAGAGGCTGCGGGGCTCCAGAAGGGGACGCCCCACATGCAAATCCTCTGTTGCGGCGGTACCGGTTGCAAGGCCTCGGAAAGTGCTAAGATTGTAGAGAATTTTAAGGAAAGCCTTCAGGCTCACGGCATTGCGGATAAAGTGGATGTAGTGGTGCCCGGCTGCTTTGGCTTCTGCGAGAAAGGCCCCATCGTGAAGATTGTCCCGGACAACACCTTCTACACCTCCGTACGTCCCGGTGACGTTGAGGAAATTGTTACCTCTCATATTATAGAAGGCAACAAGGTGGAGCGCCTGCTGTATCAGGATCCCGGAACGGGAGAGCACATCAGTGACTCCAAGCACATGAACTTCTACCGCAAGCAGCTCAGGATTGCCCTCAGAAACTGCGGCTTCATTAACCCGGAAGACATCCGTGAATACATTGCCCGTGACGGCTACAAGGCCCTTGCAGAAAGCCTTAACCGTGACAGCCTGGATGTACTGGCCGATATAAAGGCCAGTGGCCTCCGTGGCCGCGGCGGCGCCGGTTTCCCCACGGGAGTGAAGTGGGAGATTGCCCGCAAGTTCGACGCCCCTGATAAATACGTGGTATGTAATGCCGATGAAGGAGACCCCGGTGCATTCATGGACCGCTCCATCATGGAAGGAGACCCCAACTCCGTGATTGAAGCCATGATGATTTGCGGCTACTGCATCAACGCCCACCATGGCCTTATATATATCAGAGCGGAATATCCTCTGGCAGTACACCGCCTCCAGGTTGCAATTGCCCAGGCCACGGAATACGGCCTTCTGGGAAAGAACATCCTTGGTACCGGCTTTGACTTTGACATTGAAATCCGTTACGGCGCAGGAGCATTTGTGTGCGGTGAGGAAACGGCCCTCATCCATTCCATGGAAGGAAAGAGGGGAGAGCCCACTCTTAAGCCCCCGTTCCCCGCAGAGGCCGGTTACTTTGGCAGGCCCACCAACGTGAACAACGTTGAAACCCTTGCCAACGTTCCCGTAATCCTCACCAAGGGTCCCCAGTGGTTCGCTTCTATCGGCACAGAAAAATCAAAGGGCACCAAGGTATTTGCCCTTGCAGGTAAAATCAATAATGTGGGCCTCATTGAGGTTCCCATGGGCACTACGCTCCGTGAGATTATCTATGATATTGGCGGTGGCGTGAAGGGCGGCAAGAAGTTCAAAGCCGTCCAAACCGGCGGTCCTTCCGGTGGCTGCCTTACGGAAAAGCACCTGGACATTCCCATTGACTATGAGTCACTTGCAGCTGCAGGTTCAATGATGGGCTCCGGCGGTATGATTGTGATGGATGAAGACGACTGCATGGTTTCCGTTGCAAAGTTCTTCCTGGAGTTCACCGTGGACGAAAGCTGCGGAAAGTGCACCCCTTGCCGCATAGGTAACCGCCGAATGCTGGAAATCCTGGATAAGATTACCCAGGGCAGGGGAACAATGGAGGATCTTGACACCCTTGAAAACCTTGCAAAGGTTATTAAGGACACCGCCCTATGCGGCCTTGGTCAAACTTCTCCCAACCCCGTGCTCTCCACTCTTGCAAACTTCCGTGAGGAATATGAGGAGCACGTCCGTGACCACGTTTGCCGTGCCCATAAGTGCAAGGCCCTACTTACTTACTCCATTGACCCTGACCTTTGTAAGGGCTGCAGCGCCTGCGCGCGCGGTTGTCCCGCGGAGGCAATCGCCGGAGAGGTACGCAAGCCGTTTGTGATTAACCCTGAAAAGTGCATCCGCTGCGGAATGTGCCTGTCAAGGTGTAAGTTTGGAGCCATTAAAGTTATCTAACAGAGCACGCTATGGAAAATATGATTACCCTAACAATAGACAACAGGGCCGTAAGCGTGCCCAAAGGAACTACCGTCCTTGACGCGGCCGCTAGTATCGGCATAAATATTCCTGCCCTTTGTCACATGGACCTTAAGGGCACCTGCGTCAAGAATTCTCCCGCCTCCTGCCGCATTTGCGTGGTGGAGGTAGAGGGACGCCGCAACCTGGCCCCTTCCTGCGCCACTCTGGTAACGGAAGGTATGGTGGTTCGCACAAATAGCGCCCGCGTGGTTAAGGCCCGTAAAACGGTGGCGGAGCTTATTCTCTCTGATCACCCCAACGACTGCCTTACCTGCCCCAAGTGCAATGACTGTGAGCTCCAGAAACTGGTTACCCGCTTCAATATCCGCCGCATGACTTACAAGGGTGAGCAGAGCGTCCGTAAGAAGGAGGAAACCGCCGCCATCACCCGCAATATGGACAAGTGCATACTGTGCCGCCGCTGCGAAACCGTTTGCAACCAGGTCCAGACTGTGGGTGTGCTGGGTGCCGTCCGCCGTGGTTTTGAAACCACCATCGCTCCTACTTTTGACCGTATGTTCAAGGACACTGACTGCACATACTGCGGCCAGTGCGTGGCTGTCTGCCCCACCGGCGCTCTCACTGAGCGTGACAACACGGACCGTCTGCTGGACGACCTTTGCAACCCGGACAAGATTGTGATTGCCCAGCCTGCTCCCGCAGTGCGCGTAGCCCTTGGAGAGGAATTCGGCATGGAGCCCGGAACAATTGTTACCGGAAAGCTGGCAACCTCTCTCCGCTACCTTGGCTTTGACTATGTGTTTGACACGGACTTTGCCGCAGACCTTACCATTATGGAGGAAGGCGCAGAGATCCTTCACAGGCTACAGGCGTACCTTGGCGGCAACAAGGGCGTGAAGCTTCCTATCATGACTTCATGCTGCCCGGCCTGGGTGAACTTCTATGAGCACAACTATCCGGACCTTCTGGAATATCCTTCATCGGCCAAATCCCCGGCCCAGATGTTTGGCGCAATTGCAAAGAACTACTGGGCACAGAAGATGGGTATTCCGCGTGAGAAACTGGTAGTGGTGTCCATAATGCCTTGCCTTGCAAAGAAATATGAATGCGAGCGTGAGGAATTCTCCGTAAACGGTAATCCGGATGTGGATTATTCTATTTCCACCCGTGAGCTGGCACGCCTCATCAAGCGTTCCAATATTGATTTCAAGAGCCTCCCGGACACTGATTTTGATACCCCTATGGGAGAATCTTCCGGCGCAGGCGCAATCTTTGGCGCAACCGGCGGCGTTATGGAGGCAGCCCTCCGTACCGTGTATGAGGTTTATACCGGAAAAACCCTGCCCCGTCTGGAGTTCACAGATGTCCGCGGCCTTGACGGCATAAAGGAGGCTACAATAGACCTTAACGGCTTCCAGCTCAAGGTTTGCGTGGCCCACACCCTTGGGAATGCCCGCATCCTCATGGACAAGCTCCGTGCAGGTGAGCTCAATTACCACGTTGTGGAAATCATGGCCTGCCCCGGCGGTTGCATTGGCGGCGCCGGCCAGCCTTACCACCACGGCAATGTGGAAATCCTCAAGGCCCGTTCACGTGCAATTTACCGTGAAGATGAAGGCAAGCCCATCCGCAAGAGCCATGAGAACCCTGATATCAAGCAGCTTTACAAGGTATATCTTGGAGAGCCGCTTGGAGAACTTTCAGAGAAACTCCTCCATACCCATTATTTTGACAAAAGCATCAAGTAGTTATGAAAGTATCGTGTGAAGCTCTCCGTCAGGTGGAGGCCATCTGCCGGAAATTCGGGAATGATTCAGGTGAACTCATAAGCATCCTTCATGAGTGCCAGAATACGCTTGGTTACCTTCCGGAGGAAGTCCAGAGGGTGATTGCCCGGGAACTGGGCATCCCCGCGTCAAAAGTATACGGTGTGGTAACCTTCTACTCTTTCTTCTCAATGGTGCCCAAGGGTAAATACCCTGTGTCTGTGTGCCTTGGAACGGCCTGCTACGTGCGTGGATCGGACAAAGTGCTGGAGGAATTCAAGAGGGTTCTTGGCATTGAGGTAGGTGAAACCACCCCTGACGGCAAGTTCTCCCTTGACTGCCTCCGCTGCGTTGGTGCATGCGGCCTTGCCCCGGTGGCAACCATCGGTGAAAAGGTATACGGCAGGCTTAACCCGTCTGATATCAAGAAGATTATTGCCGAATTTGAAGACTAGCGTCATTCCCGGCCCAGACCGGGAATCTCTACCCTGTCCAGGATGCCCTGAAGGGCGGCAATGGCAATACCGTAATTAGTGATTGGCACTCCCGCGCGGAGTGCCTTTTTTATGCGCGCTCTAACCAGCCGTGCCGACGCCACGCACGCTCCGCAGTGGATTATGAGGCTGTAGGCCGATAAATCCTCCGGGAAGTCATTGCCTGCGGCGATGTCAACCTGAATAGATTCTTCGCTTCGCTCAGAATGACAGAACTTGCGCCTTAGAAGTGCGGGAATCTTGACACGGCCGATGTCTTCTGTGTCCGGGACGTGGGTGCAGGCCTCGGCAATGAGGACGCGGTCTCCGGGTTTGAGGGAATTAATGGCCCTGGCGCCTTCCACGAAGGTTTTAATGTCTCCTTTTGCCGCTGCAAGAAGGATGGAGAAGGAGGTGAGGGGACAGCTGGCAGGAATGGCGGCATTTACCTGTTTGAAAACCTGGGAATCCGTGATCACAAGATCCGGATTGGTTTCCATGGCCTGCTGGAGCCTCTCCGGCGTGCAGCAAACGGGGATGCATCCGCGGTCAAGGAGTTCACGTAGAACCTGCACCTGGGGGAGTATGAGCCGGCCTTTGGGGGCCTCGGAGTCCTGAGGCATCACCAGAACCACCTTGTCCCCGGGCTTCACCAGGTTTCCGGTAAGGAAGCGCTCTTCCCGAGTGGGAACGGCCTGCCGGATGCGTTCCAGAAGCTCTTCTACTGATTCTCCGCGATGGTAAGTGACAACGGGGATATGAGATACGCTCGCTTCGCTCGGTATGACAGGAATGTCTGCCGCTTCAATGAGTGATGGTACTGTCCCGAAAACAGGGACACTACCGTCATTTATACCCCCTTTTTGATGGTACTGTCCCATTTCCGGGGACACTACCATCACCGCAATATCGGCCTCATCCAGGATGGCACGGGTGCGGCGTTCGCGTTCCGGTCCCAGGACGGAGACGTCGTCCAGGCCTGCGGTGTCAATGAGCACGCAGGGGCCCAGACCGGGGATCTCCACGGCTTTTCGCACCGGGTCTGTAGTAGTGCCGGGGATGGGACTCACCAGCGACACTTCCTGGCCGCAGATGGCGTTTACCAGGGTGGACTTGCCACTGTTCACGGGGCCGAAAAATGCTATGTGCAGGCGTTCCATCGGCTTAAAATCTAAAGTCCCTTGCGCCTTCCTCAATCTCCTTGAGATGCCTCACCGTTATCTCACGTGTGCGCTCCAGGGGGATATCGGCCAAAGATTTTTCTATAAGCGCTTCACCGGCGGCGCGGGTTTCCTCCGAGGCGTAGTCCATTAGGTACTCCTTCAGCGTCATAAGGGCGTTTGGCGTGCAGCAGAGGCCGATTTTCCCGCTCTTGCAAAGGCTCATGAACCTGTCTCCGGTGCGGCCCTCGCGGTAGCAGGCGGTGCAGAAGCTGGGGATGTGGTCGTTTTCCAGGAGCCAGCGGACGACGCTGTCCAGGGGACGGGTATCGGCAATGTCAAACTGGGCTGTTTCATCATGGCGCTCCACGGTGGTGTAACCGCCAACGCTGGTGCGGGACCCGCCGCTGATTTGGGAAATGCCGCAGTTAAGGAGCTGCTCCCTCATGCGGGCGCTTTCACGGGTGGAGATTATCATGCCGGTGTAGGGGACTGCTACGCGCAGGACCGCCACCAGCTTCCGGAAAATGCTGTCCGGCAGGGCGTCCTTGAAATCCTCTACGGATATGTCCTCCGCGGGGCAGATGCGGGGAACGCTGATGGTATGGGGCCCAACCCCGAAGCGCGCTTCAAGATGCTCCGCGTGCATCAGGAGGCCCACAAGCTCATAGCGGTACCCTGCAAGGCCGAATAGTACGCCTATCCCTACGTCGTCGCAGCCGCCTTCCTGGGCGCGGTCCATTGCCTCCGTGTGCCACTCATAGTTGCTCTTGGGGCCGGTGGGGTGCAGTTTCAGGTACTGCTCCCGGTTGTACGTTTCCTGAAAGAGGATGTATGTCCCTATTCCCGCCGCCTTCAGCTTCCTGTAACTCTCTACGTCCGTTGCGGCGATGTTAACGTTTACGCGGCGGATAGAGTTTCCGCCTTCGTTCACGGCGTAGATGGTTTTGATGGAGTCCAGAATGTACTCCAGGGGGTTATTTACGGGATCCTCTCCGGCTTCAATGGCAAGGCGCTTGTGGCCGGTGCGGATGAGGGCCCGCACTTCCTCCGCAATCTCCTCCTGGGAGAGTTTACGGCGGGGGATGGTCTTGTTCTTATAGTGGTAAGGACAATATACACAGCCGTTTACGCAGTAATTTGAAAGGTATAGCGGGGCAAAAAGCACTATGCGGTTGCCGTAGAAGCGCTGCTTTATATCGGCCGCCAGGGCGTATATTTTTTCTTCCAGGGCTGGATCCGTGCAGTCCATAAGGATGGCGGCCTCGCGGTGGGTAAGGCCCTTCAGCTTTGCGGCCTTTTCAAGGATGGCGGCTACCCTCTCCGGGTTTCGGCTTTCTTTTTCGGCCTCCTGGAGACTATCCATAATCTCCTCATGGTCAATAAATTCCCGTGCGTATTTTGATGAAGGGTTATACATCTTCCTATTTTTGTCATGCAAATATACTCATTTCCTTGGGAAAAGTGAGAACCGGGAAGAATTTGAAGATAATCATTCCCCAATTTGGACGGAACTGTTTTTATTTATAAATTTGTAGGAGTTGATTGAAAACCGCAGAATAATGACTACAGCAGCAGTTTTATTGGAGAAATACTCTTTCAGTAATTACAGGACTTACCTTGCCGCCGCGCTTTTTATCATAGGGAACATTGCCGTGCCTCAGCTTTGCCATCTCATCCCTAACGGCGGGCTCATTTTCCTGCCCATATATTTCTTTACGCTTGTGGGTGCTTTCACATGCGGATGGAAGGTTGGTATCCTTACGGCTGTTCTTTCTCCCGTTGTAAACTGCGTGCTGTTTGGAATGCCTCCGGTGGCTTCCCTGCCTGCAATCCTCATAAAATCAGTGACACTTGTTGTGGCCATTGCCATTGTGGCAAAGAAAATGGATTTCTCAATCATTTCAGTGATTATAGCCGTAATTGCATACCAGCTGGTAGGCATGAGCATTGAGTTCCTGATGGATATGAACTTTATGCACGCCATCCAGGATGTCCGTCTTGGCTGGCCCGGTATCCTTATCCAGATTATCGGCGGCTACTTTGCCGTTAAAGGCCTCTCAAGATGGCTGGAGTCCTAAACAGTTTCCAGTTTCCCAAAAGCTTTTATGCCGATGATGTCCGTGACATCGTCGGCACTTGTATTTCCCGCTATGGAGAGCAGGAATGGAAGGTGATTACCCTTACCAATGAGATCCACGGGCACCTGGGCATATACTCAACCCTGGGCGCCAAGATGGGCCTTCACGCCAAGGATCTTCTCCAGGCTCAGGACCACATCTCAGTGCTTTCATTTGCAGGGGAGGTCCCGCCAATCAGCTGCTTCAACGACGGCCTTCAGGTGAGTACCGGAGCGTCCCTGGGGCATGGGCTCATACGTATTTCAAATGATCCCGTCAAGAGGCCGGAGGCCGTATTCACCTCAGGTGAGAAGTCCATAAGGCTCTCCCTGAAACCTGAATATGACACCATTATCAGAAAGGATATAGAAGAGGGAACGGCCCTCTACGGCCACTCCCCGTCTTACTGGCAGTACGTGCGGTCCCTTGCTCTTAAGTACTGGCAGGACTGGGACAGGAAAGAAATATTTAAAGTGCTATAGAAACTATGAAACGCATAGGTCTTTTTTTAATTGGCCTGCTGCTCCTGGTGTGGAGCGCTGGTGCCCAAACTTCCAGGGAAGAACTCCTTTCCCACATTGAACTGACAGCCGGTAACTACGCCAATTATCCCATCCCTACAGGCCACGTCACGCCTGCTCCCAAGGGGTATGAGCCTTTCTACATAAGCCACTACGGCCGTCACGGGGCACGTTACATGACCGGTGACAAGCAGTACAAAAGGCTTACAGCACAGCTTGATTCGGCCCACCGGATTGGCCTTCTGACCCCATACGGAGAGGATGTCCGCCAGAGGATAATCCTTGCCGCCGCAGACGCAAAGGGCCGGGCCGGTTCACTTACGCCGCTTGGCGCAAGGCAGCACAAGGCTATTGCCAGAAGGATGTTTGACAATTACCCGGAGCTTATGACGCAGCCCCTCAAGGTAACTGCAAATTCATCAAATTCCAGACGTGTAATTCACAGTATGGAGAATTTCTGTGAAGAGCTTAAGGAACTAAACCCGTCATTTGAAATCTCAATGGCTGCAACAGACGAGGACCAGTTCTACGTAAAGGCCAATAAATCCATAGAGGTCCCGGATACGGAAACCGATGACCAGCTTTACTCCAAACTGAAGAAGTTCAGGCACAAGATGCTTAGCGGGAAGCCCCAGCTCAAGGCCATGTTCAAGGATACGGATGCCGCCAAGGGCTTCATAGACCCCTATCAGTTTGCCGATGACCTGTACAATGTTGCCTCCGACATGTACTGCGTACCGGAGCTGGGCCTCAGTTTCACGGACGTTTTCGGGGATGACGGAATGATAGACGGATTCAGGTCCTACAACGCCGCCTGGTGCCTCTGGGAAGGCCTTATGCCCGGCGCAAAGAAGAGTTACCTCAGGATTTACCCTCTCCTTCAGAACTTCCTTGACAATGCCGATGAAATGATTGCCTCCGGCGGCTCCGGCGTGCGGCTTCGCTTCGGCCACGACGACGTAGTGCTTCCCTTCAGCTTTGTGCTTGGATTCCAGGAAGCCACCGGCGCCACGGACGACATGGAAAACCTTCATGAGACCTTCTCCATCTTCCGCCTCATCCCCATGGGAGCCAATATCCAGTGGATTTTCTACCGTAAGCCTAAGAGCAAAGACATCCTGGTGAAGTTCCTCATGAACGAGAATGAGACCTCCGTCCCCATCAAGACAGACTGCTATCCCTACTATCACTGGAAAGACGTTCAGGCATATTACCGCAATATCCTTAAAGAGGCCAACTTGACCTGGCGGACAAAATAAGGCCCCCGGCTTTACTTCCCAGGACCAGGAAAAACCACGTGACAAACTTCTGAATTATGCCCCAGACGGCTTACAAGCTCCCGGAACGGTATTCCTTCAAAACTATTTGGAGGATAACGTTTCCCATCCTGGTGGCGCTGGTGATGGAGGAACTGCTGGGAATGACCGATACGGCTTTCCTGGGCCGTGTGGGGGAGGTCGAGCTGGGTGCATCGGCCATTGCCGGCGTGTATTTCACCATCCTGTACATGCTGGGCTTCGGCTTCTCCATCGGGGTCCAGATAATCATCGGCAGGCGGAACGGGGAGGCATTTGAGAGCGGGAAGGGCTACGAAGCCATCGGCCGTGTTTTCTGGCAGGGAGTCTGGTTCCTCACGGCCCTGGCCATTGTGACCATGGTCCTTTCCTATTTCCTGTCACCGCCTCTTCTGAAGGGAATCCTGAAGTCTGAGAACATATTCCAGGCCTCCGTGGTCTATGTGAACTGGCGAATTCCGGGGCTTCTCTTTGCCTTCATGACGGCGCTTTTCCGTGCTTTCTACGTGGGCATCAAGGAAACGCAGAGTCTCACCTGGAATTCCGTGGTGCTGGTGGGGAGCAATATCCTGTTGGACTGGGTGCTCATCTTCGGCCACCTGGGTGCGCCGGCAATGGGCATCAAGGGCGCTGCACTGGCGTCCACTATATCTGAGGGCATCTCTTTCCTCTTCTTTGTGGTTTGGGCCCTCTTCACGGCCGATAGGAAATATGGCCTTCAGAAGATGGTGAAGCCCATTTGGGAGGAACTGAGGCAGCTTTTCTCCACTGCATCATGGGTAATGGTGGAGTATGTACTCAACGTCTCCGTATGGCTTCTTTTCTTCCTTTTCATAGAGCATTTGGGTGAGGAGCAGCTGGCCGTTGCCAATATAGTGCGGAGTATCTCCGAGGTTCCGTTTGTATTCTCGGCGGCCTTCGCCTCTACGGCAGCTACGCTGGTGAGCAACATAATAGGGGAAGGCCATCCTGAAGGTGTGACACTGATTATCCGGCGGGTGCTTATTCTCTGCGCCGTCACCATGTTGCCGCTACTGGCCTTCTTCGCCCTGTGCCCGCACCTGATCATAGGCCTGTTTACCGACATCCCTTCCCTTGTTGAAGCTTCCGTTCACACTCTGTGGGTGATGTGCGCCTGCATTGCCCTCACCCTGCCGTGGAACGTGTATCTGCAGTCGGTTGCCGGAACGGGGGATACACGTGTGTGCCTTCGCTTTGACATTGTTGCCCTTGCCATTTATGCCGTGTACTGCACCATCATCATCGGCTACCTTCAGTCCAGCATAGCCGTTTGCTGGACGGCCGACGGCGTTTATTCGCTCTGTATCTGGATACAGGGCATAATATACATCCACCGGAAAAAGTGGCATAACTAACAGTTTTTTACTATCTTTGCTCATTAGTATGGAAGGGCAGGAGATACTTCAAGATATAGTCTTTGTCACCCTTTACGGTGGCGTAATCATGCTGAACGTTGTGGTGGCGCTTTATCTGCTGCTGCGGCGCGGCAACGCCATTGCACCGGAGGTGACGTCTCCTCGGCGCCTGCGCATGTGGTCGGCCGCCTTTATGATTGTTTCTGCATTGAGCCACATATATTGGCCTTTCTATGCCTATAATCCTACGCCTACCATATACGTGTTGGTCTGTGGCCTTGATATACTGCTTTTGTTCCCCTCAATTGCGGGCGTCCTGTTGTCTATGCTGCAGGATCGGCATCGGGTTATCTGGCCCGTGCTGGTGATGCTTATCCCCGCTTTTGTATTAATGAGCATGTGCATCATCCGGGGGGATGATTCTCTTTATGCCCTGGTATCCACTTATGTCATGGTGTTGTATGCGCTGCTCATGCTATACATGTTCTTTGCAGTCCGGCATTACAGGCGCTGGCTAAGGGACAACTACGCGGATCTGGAGAACAAAGAGATTTGGCAAAGCCTTATAATCCTGGCCGTGTTCCTGCTGTTTTTCATCATGTACAGCACTACCTCGGTGTCAAGCCACTTGCTGGCGTATCTCCTTCAAATAGACTGTATCATCATAGTAGGGCTGCTGTTATGGCGGGTGGAAACCCTGCCGCAGTTGAGCGAAAGCGCCCCCAAGGAGGAAGATCCGTCAGAAGATGAGCAAAAGGTATCTGCCTCGCCGGCTATTCCATCCAACATCGGCCCGCTCCTTAAAAAGCGTTGCGAGGACAGGCAACTCTATCTGCAAAATGACCTTACCCTTGCCCAGCTTGCACAGATTATAGGCACAAACCGTTATTATCTGAGCCTGTACTTCGCCCAGCAGGGGCAAACATATAACGCTTACATCAACGGCTTGCGCGTGAGTCATTTCATCCGCCTGTATCATGAGGCCGTGGCCAATAATAGGATTTTCACGGCTCAGCAGCTGGCCTTTGAGAGCGGTTTTCACAGCTACAGCACTTTCAGCGCTACGTTCAAGCAGATCATCGGAATGACCGTGACGCAGTGGATTCGCAGTACCGCGGAGTAGTTCTCACTTTCAGAATTTGCAAAAAGGTTTCAGGATTTGCAAAACTTGCAGTCCGGGACCTTTTCCTTATTGCGTTTTTCGGCCAAAATTGCTAACTATGAAGAATAAATCACATAGTTATGAAAAAACGCAAAATTGTAGGAATTCTTGTGGCTCTGTTTGTTGTGGCTGTTCCGGCCATGGCAGTGTTCACGGGAATGGGCCTGGATGCGACGCTTTCTAATCTGAGAAGGGAACTGTACCATGACTACTTGCTCATAGACAAAACCCGCTCCAATATGGAAAGCAAGTATGAAGTGCAGCACAAGAGGATGGTGGACATTGTCAAGAAATGCAATGACCTTTCCCTTATGCTGTATTCCCAGAAGCAGAGCTATACATTCGATATCAGTTATGCCCTGGAAAAGGTCACGGAAGAATACAATGACTTCAACAAGAACCGCACTCCATATGACCGTATAGTGTCCACCCTGGATGTGGAGATAAACCGTTATGCGCGCCTCATTGAGTCCCTCCGCCGTCTCCCCCCGGAGCTCCGTGATGTGGAAGTGGTGCCGGACAGCCTGGCTTACCATAATGATACTCTGGACGCCCACCTTATGGCCAACGAGAGCCTCCTGCAGCAGGAACTTCAGGAACAGGTAGAGGCCGTTCTGGCTGCAGATACGGCGTTCATCCTCAGTGAGACCGGCCAGGCCGAGCGTGATTCCTGTCTCCTCTATGCGTCTGAGCTCCTGAAAATGTACGCGGAAACCCGTGAGATGGTGATGGCAGACAGCACCCATTACAGGGAAGCGCGTCTGCGTATGGAGGAATCCTATGATTATGCAAGGGATTACTACGGAATCCTTGAGGACAAAGTGTTTGTAGAGGGCCAGACCCCCTGGCGGGATATCTTGGAGCAGCCAGCAAAATACTGGAAAGAAGCATGGAAGGCCATTGGAGAAAAGTACAGTCTTATTTTCATACAGCAGCTGTTCACTGAAGAGAAGATGGAGATTAATGCAGAAGAAATCTCCAAAGACAGCCAGCTTGCAAACTCGGCCAAGCTGTACTGGATGATGCTGTATTTTGTGGCGTTCTTTGTGCTGTGGGGACTGTCGGCCCTGATTCTGCTGCTCATATGCAAGTTTGTCAAGCCGGTCAGGGAAACGGTGAAAAAGGGCCAGAAGCGTTATCTGGCGCTGCTTCTTGCCTCCGTTCTGTTCATCATCCTGAGCTATGAGAGTACGGACGACGATATCTTGCGCAAGAGCATAGCCATCATGGAAACCTTCATGTTGCTGCTCACGGCAATTTATACCGCCCTTCTGGTGCGTCTGGACGCTGAAAAGCTCAAATACAGCGCAAGGATATACCTTCCCACCATATTCACGGCCCTGTACGTGATAAGCTGCAGGGTGCTGTTTGTCCCCAATGCCTTCCTGAATTACTTCTTCCCGCCGTTCCTGCTGGTGATGGCGCTGTGGCAGCTTCTGGCCAATTTCCTGAATCGCAAGAAGGCCGACAAAACAGATGTGATAACAGGCTGGGTCTCCTCCGGTATTACTGCGGCAGCCCTGGTGATAGGCATTAAAGGTTACATCTTCCTTGCCCTCATAATTCTTGTCTGGTGGTATTTCCAGCTCACTATGGTGCTTGCCATAGCCTGTGTATGGGATTTGATGGTCCTTTACAAGAAAAAGCGTCTGAATAAGCGTATATCGGCCCAGAAAAACAAGCTTAACTACATAACGGGTCCGGCCAAGGAGCAGCTTCTGTTTGGCGCTACCTGGTTCTATGACCTCCTGAGGGAAGTAGTTCTACCGCTGCTTGTTTTATCTTCAATTCCTGCCTGTCTTTTCCTGGCACTGAACATATTTGAATTCAATGACCTGTACAACACAATATTCCGTGAACCCTTCCTGCGTCAGGGAGATATGACGGTATCCATGTACAGCGTCCTCTTCCTCATAGGGATGTTCTTTGTGTTCCGGTATCTGAACAAGGCTTTCCACACAATATTCCAGACGCTCAAGTACCGCATTTTCATGCGCAAGAACAACCGCAAGAGCGTCCGCAACGACGAAGTTAACCTTGCGCTTGGCAACAGCCTCATCAGCGTCTTTGTATGGTTCGTGTACATAGACCTCTTTGTTGTAACGCTGAATATTCCCACCAAGTCCCTGGGGCTCATTGCCGGCGGTCTGTCGGCCGGTATCGGTCTTGCCCTCAAGGATATCCTCAACAACTTCATCTACGGTATCCAGCTCATGGGTGGCAGGTTAAGAGTAGGGGACTGGATTGAGTGCGACGGCATCCGGGGCAAAGTGGTGGACATCAACTACCAGACAACCCTGGTGGAAACGCTTTTCGGCACGCAGGTGGCTTTCCTGAACTCTTCACTTTTCGGCAAGAACTTCACCAACCTTACCCGTAATAATGCTTATGAGCTCACTATCATTAAAGTGGGCGTCGCTTATGGCACGGACTTCCAGAAGGTTAGGGCAGCGCTGGAGAAGGGCCTTGAGGTGCTCAAGACCAAGGATAAGTACGGCCGGGATATAGTTGAGCCCACGTACGGGCATTACATCCGTTTTGACGACTTTGGAGACAGCTCCGTGAATGTGGCTGTAAGGCAGTACGTACTTGTTTCAGAGCAAATTGAATACAGGTACCAGTGCAAGGAGCTCATTTATAAGATTCTGGCCGAGAATGGAATCACTATCCCGTTCCCGCAGAGAGATGTTCACATGATCCCCAATGACAAATAAAGAATTGCTATGAGTATAAGATTCAAAAACAAATCGGACATTTTCAACATTGTCGTTACAGTAGTGGCTGCCGTTCTCTCCGTGGGAATAATGCTTTACGGCGTGTGGCATTTCGGCCTCAATAACACCTGGCCGGAACTGGTTCTGAACCTGCTGTACATTGCCTGCCTTGTGATGATGTGGATGTATTTTTTCAACGGTCCCATTACCACGCAGCAGTTCAACTACTGGTGCTCCCTATGTGTGGGCGTGGCCGTGCTGCTGAGGGATATCCTTTTCCAGCCCCATCTTGCCTATTTCCCCATCCAGAAGGCTTGCCTTATCCTTTCCGTGGCCCTTCTCATCATGCTCACATATTTCTATTCCCGCAAGGACTGGAAGAGCTATACCAAGGGTAACCTGTGGGCCATCTTTGTGGTGGACATGCTCATCGCCATGCTGTATAACATAGATATCATCCTGGAGCCCACCGATGAGTTTACCAGCTATATGCTTGTGGAAATATGGATCCGTCCCACTATCACCTACGGCCTGGTGGCTTGTTTTGTAAAGGAAACTCAGCAGTAAAGCCTATGAATTCTCCGGATCAGATTCCAGACCATCTGCCTGCAGGAAATCCGGGAAGTCTCACCCCGCTTTGATGGCTTGATTACCTTCTTCCTGAATCTGTTGTGACCTTACTCGCGGTTGGTCATAGGGCAGATTCCTTGATGTTCAGGCACATCATGGTGAGGTCGTCGTTGGGTTCGGCCCCGTTCCTGTGCTTTTCTACGTCTTCAGCAATGGTCTCTATCACCTGGCGGGCACTCTCAAGACGGCAATTCCTGAGGAAGCGGAGCAGGCGGTCATCTCCAAATTGCTCGTGGGCGGGATTTTCGGCCTCGTTGAGTCCGTCGGTGTAGACAAACAGCGGCCGGCCCTTGATGCTCTCTATCTCTTCTCCCTGGAATTCCAGTCCAGGCATAATCCCGATGGGGAAATTGGGAAGCATGTCAATAAAGTCTCCGCCATGCTCTCCGCCGCCCAAGACGGGCGGGTTGTGTCCGGCGTTGCAGAACCAGAGGTGGCCCGTCTTCAGGTCCAGCAGGCCCATGAACATGGTGACAAACATATTACCTTCGTTGTCCTCTCCGGAGAGGGCGTCGTTGATGCGCGTGCAAATCTCGGCCGGCATCATGCCCTGCTTGGCCAGAGTCTGGAACAACCGGGTGGCCTGCGCCATAAACAGGGACGCCGGCACTCCCTTGCCGCTTACATCGCCCAGCGCAAAATAGAGTTTATCTCCTGAGAGCAGATATCCGTACAGGTCTCCTCCCACCTCTCTGGCGGGCCTCATGGAAGCATACATGTCCAAACCCGGATATACGGGGAACATACAGGGAACCATAGACATCTGGATGTCACGGGCAATACGGAGTTCGCTCTCCATACGCTCCTTGATGGTGGTGGTCTCTTCCAGTTGGTCGTAGGCTTCCTGCAGTGCCTCGTGGGCCTTGCGAAGCTTTTGTTCGGCCCTGCGGCGGTAAATGGTATAGATGGAGAAGGCAACAATCAGGACCAGTACCAAGATGGCCGAATAAATCTGCCGCTGGCGGGCCGATTTAGCTTCGGCCTCCACAATCTCCATATCTCTCACATGGATGGAATGCAACTCACTGGCATCCAGGTGCTTGTTGTTGATGATGGCGGAATCCAGCACGTCGCAAATCTGCCGCGCCGTATGATTGATGGAATCCCGCTGGCCCAGCATCTGGTAGGCGCGGTACTTCTTGAGCAAGTAGCGCTGTATGTTGTCAAGGGAATAGATGTTGAGCTCATTCTGGAGGTATTCCATGATGGTGCGGTAGCTGGCTACAGCCTCATCCCAGCGCCCCGCAACCGTCAGGTAGTCACTGGCATTGGTCAAGCCCTCCGTGGTCCCCGAGAATTTCGTCTGCCGGTATTCCTGATAGGATTCCTCGGCCTCATCGTGACGGCCAAGGCCCTCCAGGGAGATGGCCTGGAATATCTTGTAGCGGGCCCACTGCTTGTCAATATAGTTGGTGTCGTCGGGGTATTTCTGCCTGTATTCCTTAACCAGATCTCCCAAGCGTTCCGTCCAGAACAACCCCTTCTCATATCCTTCGGCATAGACCCATACGTAGGCAATGTTGATGATGCCGGCCACGGCATCCCGATAGGCTGCCTTGGATGCTTTCTTCCGGATATTGTCCATGTGCATCTGATAAGCCCGGTCCAGCCTTTCGGCCGCCGTGGAATCTTGCTTATCAAAGTAGGTCTGGCAGCAGCCGGCAAAAATGAGCAGGTTGGTGTAGTCGCTGGTGGTGTCGCACTGGACCTTCTCCAGCCTGTTGATGATGGGGGTGGACATGTGCAGGGCCGATGCATATTCCCCGTATCGGCACAGCTGGCTGGCCAGGTAGCTGCCGGACTTGGCATAATAGACCAGGTCATTAGGGTCCGTGGATTTCTCCGTGACCCTGATGGCTTCCTGCCAATAATACTCGGCCAGTTCCCGCCTGCCCATCTGGTAGTTGGCATAGCCCTGCCAGTAGCAGCTCTCCCCTTTGGAAAGCTTCCCGGCCACTCCCAGACTGTCGGCCAGGGCTTCCAGCCTTTCAAAGTCCTTTGCCTGGGAAGCCGCATTGATAATACTGGCGGCCTCCAGATTGGAGGACTTTTTGACAACGCTTTTGCAGCCGGTGAGCGGCAGCAAGAATACAATGAGAGCGGTCAGGAAAAAACGTGTCATTTTCATTATGCGTGTATAATCCTTAAATAACGGCATAAACCTTCTTTCCTTCGAAGTACGTGGCGGCGGGCTTGGCTTCGTGGATTTCGGTCTCCGGGCAGGAAAGCACGTCCTTGTTCACCAGGAGGAAATCGGCATACTTGCCTTCGGCGATGCTGCCGCGCTCGTTCTCAATCAGCATCTGCTTTGCCACATTGATGGTAAGGGACTGGATGGCTTGTTCACGGGTGAGACGCTCCTCGGGCCACCAGGGCTCACCTTTCACAGTGGGGTGTACGCATGTAACCGCAATCTCCATAATGCCGAACGGATCATCAGGGCAACCGCTCAATGCGGGGAAATCGGAGTGGGAGGTTACGGGGATGCCGTTGTTGAAATAGGATTTCATGGGATACGACTTGTCCTCCATTCCGGCGGGAACCAGAGTTTTCAGAATCTCAGTTACACCAGTCGGCATATTATGCCAAAGCATGCCCGAAGTAACATACATATTATGGTCGGCCATGCGTTTGTAATCCTCCGGATTGACGTTGCGCACGTGTACCAGCGTATTGCGAAGCTCATCCTTTCCGCCATTGGCGTATGCGCTCACAACGGTATGGACGGCCTTGTTTCCCATGGTATGGATATGCATGGTGATACCGTTGGCGTTGGTTTTGCGTGTGATGTCGGTCAGCTCCTCTTCCGTCCAGTTGGCAAGGCCCTGGTGGCCGTCGGGATACAGCGGCTCCACATAGCCGGTACCGCCTTCCACCGTGCCGTCCATAAAGAGCTTGAGCCAACCCGTCTTGACGTGCGTGGTGGCGTACTTCTGGACATCAACGGCATTCTTCAACTCTTCTTCCACATTCATCCAGCTCTCCACCTCGTAGGTGAGGCCCAGGATGATATTCATATCTCCGGCCTTGTCCATCTGCCGGGCGGCCTTGAAGAAGTTGGTGTTATTGAAATAGTTGCCCCAGCCGTCAATGTACATGGTGTAACCCTCTGAGTGCATGTGCTCCTGAACCTTTTCCACAACCACTTTGGCAACGTCAACGGGATAGAGGTGCTCATTGTCCAGGAAGGAGCGGGTGTAGGTACCTGCCTGTTCTTTCAGGAAACCGGTAGGGGTACCGTCCGGGCCCATCACAATCTCTCCGCCACGGATATCCTTGTCCTTTTTGAGGACCGTGCCGTCGGCCGCCATAATGCCGGCCTTGACCAGCATAAGGGTATTCGCCACACCCTTGTGTCCCTCATCGTCGGCAAAGTACATGGGAATATCGCTGCAGATGGCATCCAGCTGCCGGCGGGTGGGAATATTATCCTTGAAGGTGAAGTAGCTCCAGCCAAAGCCGAAGATGGATTTCGCCCCTGTTTCCCTGGCCTTTTTGACGGCAGCGGGAACAATCTCGCTGAGGAACTTTTCGGGCGTAGCCCCAATGGCCACCGTTCCTACTATCGGCAAGGCCACACCTATCGAATAATGGGCGTGGCCGTTGCCACAGGAAGGCATCACAAGGCCCTTTCCGGTGTAATCCAGGACTTCTGTCTTGCCTGATTCAATAAAGCCTTCCGCACCTTTGCGGTCTCCAACAAAGATGAACTTGCCGTCTTTCACGGCAAAGGCTTCAACAATCTTATTATCTTCGGAAGTGAAGATTTTGCCATAAACCACAAGGTCGGCGCCAGTCTTTTTTTCCATAACTTTATTTCACCTTCTTGCCGCCAAAGTAGACTTCGGCCGGGCTGTTGTGACTGAAGCCTTCCTGTTCGGCCTTGAGAAGATCCTTGTCAAATACCAGGAAGTCGGCGTCCTTGCCGGCCTCGATGGAGCCCTTGTGGGCCTCGATGCCCAGCTGCCGGGCGCCGTTGATGGTATAGCCGATGATCATTTCTTCCGCGTTCATCCTTTCCTCTGCCGGAGGATTGGCGATAGGGCTAATGCAATAAGCAGGGACATTGGTCTTCTCCGAAATGGTGCGGGTCATGCCGATCTCCATGCCCAGATAAGGGCTCCAGGTGGTGAAGTCCCCGTAGGCCACATTGTCGCTGGACCAGGCCACCGTGGCGCCGGAGTTCCAGACCGTCTTACAGCGGTACATATTCCTGGAGCGCTTCTCTCCAAGCATCTGGGCCAGTGCACCAGGGCCGCCTCCGTTGTGCCACCAGGGGGTGTAATTGGCAAATACGCCCAGCTTGGCGAAACGATCCAGGTCGGCATCGTCCTGCACCTCCAGGTGGGCGCAGGTAACCTTTACGTGGAACTTGTCTCCCAGCTCCTTCTTGGCAAGCTCTACGCCGTCCAGGACTACACGTGACGCGGCCTCACCCACTGTGTGTACGTGGAGGTCCAGGCCCGCCTCGTTGAGGGCCTTGAGGATTTCGGCCACCTGAGCGGGCTTGAAGGCGGTGGTACCCGTTACGCCGGTGTCTACATAGGGCGTGACCTGTGCGGCGGTTTCAATCTTGAGGGTGCCGTCCATGAAGATCTTGAGGGTGTGCACCTTCAGGTGCTCGCTGTTGAACTTGCGGTTGAAGCGCTTCACTTCCTCGATGGCCTCGTGCATCTTGCTGGGACGGGTGAGCACGTAGCAGCCGTCAATGTAGGTGTTCAGCTTGCCTTCCTTGTCCATCTTGCACAGAATGTCATACATCCGCTCGTGGACAGGATTGTGCTCCGGGAAACCGGCGTCGAAGACCGCGCTTACGCCCGTTTTTTTGGAGTACTCGACCCAGCGTTCGAGAGATACCCTGATCTGTTCTTCCGTAAGGTCATTCACACCGTCGAAGAGAATGGGCCAGCTGGCGGTTTCAAAGGAATTGCCGGTCACGTGGCCGTCCTTTCTTACGTAGTAGGCGAGTCCCGGTACGGGGTCCGGTGTATCGTCGAATATTCCCATCCTTTTGAGGAC
>JAFZML010000224.1 GCA_017553255.1 Bacteroidales bacterium
ACACTGAGAGGTTACATAGGAAATACAGGCTCTCTGAAAAACCGCTTCCCAGGCTATTGAAATGCAGGAAATGGCAGAAGTACAGCAGCGTGGTCACAACAGCAAACACTGCAAGCGCCCTATGCGCACGGTCTGCCGCCCTGAACTGGAGCAGCAGGATGGCGGTCCATACAAGACACACCAGGAAGGGCATTGTTGTGGCCAGAGAATACATAGGCTATGGTAACGGTGGAGGCAATGGACTAATCAAACAGATAAATCCAGTGGTAGATCTGAGATATCTTTTAATCGCTTACCCTCAACTAATATTTTCAGCATCTCTTTGGCGTCATCTTCGTGATCAAAAGAATTCACGGCGTTAATAAGTTCCGGTAAAGCAAAATGATAAACGCAGTCTATATCCCCTGTACCAAGGGCAATTGAAGCCAACCTTGACGGAAGTGGCTCCCCTGTTACAACAACGATATGCGGAAGGTGACCTTTTCTGTTTCTGATAAGTCCCAGTGCTTCCGTACGGCTATTTTGCGCACGGTCGCTTCTAATTGTCCACTTAGCCGATATTGAAGCGTGAAGTATTGGCAAACCGGTATACGAAGCCCTTAAATCAGAGCGTATGGAAACATCCGGACCTACAACGCTACGGATATTATTGATAAAGTCATCTGGCTCCGGGTCCCTGTAAATAACTACATCCGGAGCTACCATATAATCATTTCCAAGACTGGCTGCCAAACGGGGATCTTCCTGGGTAAGCGACGCAAGATAATCCAGATGCTCATATTGTGCAAAACTGCTGGTTTTTACACTGCTGCGGTTTCCAAGTTTTTCAACATGCCATTTCCCAGGCCTCAGGTGCTGAAGACTAGGGAATGTCTCTTCCAGAAAGAGCATGTTTATACTTTCAAATTTGGCTCCGGTAGTTTGACCCAACGCCTTGGTTTGGACGCGGGCTTCAAGTTGGTCGGCAATCTTTTTTGCTATGGAAATTGAAAGCCGACTGGATTTGTCGGCGTTACTTGGGACACCATCATTATCAATGGACAATAAACCCTCATCAAGCAAACGCTTGTGATAGTTGTTTCTTGCTTGTGATATCAGAGATTCCATAATCCAGAGCCTTTATTATTTCATTTCCAACCGCTTTTGCTACTGGTGGCGGAAAAGCGTTTCCAATCATTCTGCACGCGGTGGTTTTTTTGTTTCCAAAATACCAGCCGTCAGGGAATCCTTGAAGCCGAGCCATCATGGCGGGAGTGAGTTTGGGCATACCTTGAAAAGATGGCTCAGGAGAAATGTCAGCTACACTTCTGCCGTCTATGCCAAGCTCTGCCCATGCCTGCCTTGCCCTTGTGGGACCCAAATCCGGGCCACCGTGCTTCTTACTTCCACCAACAAGAGTGGGAGCTATTTTTTGTGCTGCCTCAGACCATGCATCCACACCTTTCCATCCATTTTCCCCCATTAAATCATAAAGCGCCTCTCCCACGGTGACAGAAGGAAGATTTGACGGTTTGGGAAAATCAAAAAGATCCGGGATGTCACTTCTTATTGCCACTATTACAGCACGTGGCCTAAGTTGTGGAACTCCGTAATCAGAAGCATTCAGCAGTTTTATATGAGGCCTGTAACCGGAACGCATGAGAGCATAAATAATAGATGTCCTATAGCTGTCGAATTTGGGCTCAAGGAAACCTTTGACATTTTCTATCAAAACAGCCATAGGGTTGATTTCCCTGACAAGACGCAGCATTTCAGGGAAAAGGTCCCTTTCATCATTTTGCCCCAATTGTTTACCGGCAACGCTAAAAGGCGGGCATGGTACGCCGCCTGCAAGAAGGTCTATTTTGCCACGGTAAGGAATTCCGGAAAAGTTATGAACATCCTGACAAATCACATCCCAATTGGGCCGGTTAATCTTCAAGCAGTGGCAATAATCCGGCTCAAGCTCTACTAATGCGGAGTGCCGGAATCCAGCCTGCTCAAGACCCAAGGCCTGCCCCCCTGCACCAGCGCAAATTTCCAACGATGTGTACACCTTTTTGTTCATGTCACAAATATAAGGGATTATCTCGAAAAAACTTTGTAAATTGCACATTATTTCTGATGCGCATGGATAAGATTCTCATTCTGGATTTCGGATCCCAGGTTACGCAGCTCATAGGAAGGAGACTGCGTGAGCTGAACGTGTACTGTGAGATATATCCCTACAACAAGGTTCCGGCTCTGGACGCCTCCGTTAAGGGCGTAATCCTTTCCGGAAGCCCATGCAGCGTACGTGACGCCAATGCTCCGCAGGTGGATCTTTCGGCTTTCCGTGGCAAGTTACCCCTCCTTGGAATATGCTACGGCGCCCAGTACCTGGCCTGGAAGGGCGGCGGCAAGGTGGAAGCCTCCAATTCCAGAGAATACGGCAGGGCAATGCTGAAGGTGGTGGCCCTGTCACCGCTCCTTGCCGGCGTAAAAGAGCAGTCCCAGGTGTGGATGTCCCACGGAGACAGTATATCGGCCCTTCCTGAAGGAGCAAAAGTGATAGCCTCCACGGAAGACGTTGAAAATGCCGCTTATGAGTTTACCGGGGAGCCCACTTACGCCGTCCAGTTCCATCCTGAGGTGTATCACACGGAGGAAGGAGCCCGCATCCTGTCAAATTTTGCGCTGGGAATATGCGGCTGCAGGGGAGACTGGACGCCGGATTCCTTCATTGAAACTACCGTTGAGGAGCTCCGGAAGCAGATTGGCCGGGACAAAGTGATCCTTGGCCTCAGCGGCGGGGTAGATTCAACGGTAACGGCCGTACTCCTTAACCGGGCGGTTGGGCAGCAGCTCACCTGCATCTTTGTGAATAACGGCCTCCTCAGGAAAAATGAATTCCAGGACGTTCTGGCATCTTACAAAGATATGGGCCTTAATGTTATAGGGGCCGATGCCTCCGCCGCTTTCCTCGCCGCCCTGAAGGGCGTCACGGAGCCGGAGGCTAAGCGCAAGGCCATTGGCAGGGTGTTCATTGAAACCTTTGAGCAGTACGCCGGAAAGATAGAAAACGCCCGCTGGCTGGCCCAGGGCACCATTTATCCGGACGTCATAGAGAGCGCCGGCATCCCCGGCATTGCCTCCAAAATCAAGAGTCACCACAACGTTGGCGGCCTTCCGGAAAAGATGAACCTGAAGGTTATAGAGCCCCTCAAGATGCTGTTTAAGGACGAGGTCCGCCGCGTGGGCCGCTCGCTCGGCATACCCCAGGCCCTCATCAACCGCCATCCTTTCCCGGGCCCGTCGCTGGCAATCCGCGTGATAGGGGAGGTAACTGAGGAGAAACTTTCCGTCCTCAGGGAGGCCGATGATATCTTCATTCGCGGGCTCAGAGCCTATGACTGCTCCGGTATGGGTTTCCACTGCGCTGCAGAGCCCTCAGAGATGGCTAGAAACCTCTACGACGCCATCTGGCAGGCAGGCGTAATCCTTCTTCCTGTAAGGAGCGTTGGCGTTATGGGAGATGAACGCACCTATGAGAATCCCGTTGCCCTGCGTGCTGTTATTTCCACGGACGCTATGACTGCAGACTGGTTCCCCATCCCCTACGATTTCCTTCGTGATATCTCCAATGAGATAATCCGTAAGGTGCGCGGAGTGAACCGTGTGGTCTACGATATTTCTTCAAAACCTCCGGCAACCATAGAGTGGGAATAACCCTTTTCAATAGTTAGGTGCTTTCTTGGCAATGGCAACGTCATGGGGATGGTTCTCCTTCACCGTTGCCGGGGTTATCTTTACAAACTCCGCTTTATGCAGGGCCTGGAGGTCCTTAGCGCCGCAGTAGCCCATTCCGCTGCGGAGGCCGCCCTCAAGCTGGAAGAGGACATCGGCCACGGAACCCTTGTAGGGAACACGTGCCACAACGCCTTCAGGGACCAGTTTTTTGGCGCCTTTCTGGAAGTAACGGTCTGCGCTGCCGGCTTCCATGGCGTCTATGGAGCCCATTCCGCGGTAGCCTTTCATCTTTACGCCATCCACCTCTACAATGTCTCCGGGGGCCTCGTCAGTACCGGCAAACATGCTTCCGCACATCACGCAGGATGCGCCGGCGGCAAGGGCCTTCACAACGTCTCCGGAATAGCGGAGGCCGCCGTCGGCAATGACGGGGATGTTTCCGGCGACATCCGCAACATTGGCAATGGCGGTGAGCTGGGGCATCCCAACTCCGGCCACAATGCGCGTTGTGCAAATGCTACCGGGGCCGATTCCCACCTTGAGGCCGTCTGCACCTGCGGCGATGAGGTCCTTGGCGGCAGCGGCGGTGGCAATGTTTCCAACCACCACGTCAAGGGCAGGGAATGCGGCCTTTACGGCCTTCAGGGCATCTATTACGCCCTTTGAATGACCGTGGGCCGAATCCAGGACAACGGCGTCTACGCCGGCATCGGCCAGGGCTTTTACCCTGTCCAGAATATCCGGGGTGATGCCAACTCCCGCGGCAACCTTGAGTCCTTCGGCCTTAACTTTTGCCACTTCTGCGGCTTGGGCGGCGGCGGTCATATTCTTATGGATCACGCCAATTCCGCCTTTCTGCGCCATTGCAATGGCCATCCGGGCCTCCGTGACGGTGTCCATGGCGGCCGATGCAAAAGGGCTATCCAGGCTGACGTGACGGGAGAATCGGCCTTTAAGGGAGACCTCGCGGGGAAGGACCTCGGAGTAAGCGGGGACCAGGAGGACGTCGTCGAAGGTAATCCCTTCCTGCATTATGCGGTCTTTAAGGCTCATCCTTCAGTTACGTGAATAAGTGATTTGACGGGGGCTATGCCTTCAAGCTTTGCGCGGCCGGGGAGGTCGTCTATTTCTACCAGGAACACAAAATCCTTAACCTTTACCTTGTATTCCTTACCGCCGATTATGACTTTCTGGGCATTGAGGCCTTCGGCCAGGCCCCTGGCGGTGCCGCCGGTAGCAAGGATGTCGTCGAAGAAGGTTATTTCCACGGTGTCTCCGGTGGGCTTACTGGCGGCAAGGTCACTGTTACGGAAATACACGTGGTCCGGGCCGTACTCCTTCATGATTTCCACCTGGATGAGGTCTCCCTCAGAGAAGGGAAGCTTACCTTTCTTACGCAGCGGAATTACGTTGTGGACCGGCGCCTCACTGTAGAGCATTGGGGCGGCAAACAGAAAACCTCTGGCTTCCGGGGCTGCAATGTTGGGCGCAGTGCACATGGCGCTGAGGTCATCGATAAGGCTTCCAAACAGTTTTTTGTCCTGGAGGAAGGGGATAATATCCACGAAGTTAACTCCCTTAATGGGGAAATCCGGGTAGAATTTGATGAATTTTGAGTAGTCCATGGTTTATTCTATAGAATTCATGTCAATCAGGTTGTTCAGGAGGGCGTATACCGTGAGGCCAGCAACTGTTTTGATGCCGGTTTTGCGGGTGATGTTCTTGCGGTGGGAGATTACCGTGTAGATGGAAATGTTGTATTGGTCTGCTATTTCCTTGTTGAGCATGCCCCTGGCTACGCTCACAAGGATTTCCTTCTCACGGGCGCTGAGCTCTCCGCCTTCCCCGCGCGGAGCCTGGACCTCATCCTCCATTCGGCTCACAACCGGAACCAGAATGCCGTCCTCTATGAAAGTGTGACGCTCCAGGTCACTTTCCAGGTTATAGAGGTAGAAAAGCACCTTGTAGCAGTCCTGAGGGCGGCTCACGACGGGCTGATACATAAGGACCAGCTTCTTTAGGTCGTCCAGCTTTTCCTCCACATTGGAGTGGTTTTTCTCATATTCCCCAATGGTGTAGGGTTCCCTCTCCCGGCTGTCTATCATGGCCTCAACATAAGGGAAAACGGTTTTTTCCTCATATTCAAAGTGCCTTGAGAGCTCCTCCTTATAATCCGTGAAGAATTTCCAGATAACCTTCTTATGATTCTCATCACAGGGAGCCATCATGTCTTCCAGCGCACCGGCAAGAGCCGGCACCATTGTTTCCATGTAATAACTGTGGGAGAGCTTGAGGTAACGCACAATATCCTCCAGGCAGGCTTCTTCCATCTGTTCCCTTGAAGGCCGATAACTCTCAAACGCGTAAACTTTGCAGATAATGAGGAAGGTTTCAGGGTCTATGCCCATGCCGTCACAGACCTCCTTCACGGTGGCCTCCCCAAAGCCGTAGCTCATCCCAAAGCGGGAAAACACCCCAAGGATAGAAAAACTGACGTCCATAAGGTCTGCCATCTTCATGGCCGGCGTTACGGACGTTATTGATACCTGAGGTTTCATCATACAAAATTAGGAAAATTTTTATGAAAAATATGTATATTTGCACATAATGAAGAAACTGCTAACCATAATATGCCTTCTGGCCGGGCTAACGGCCTATGCCCAAATGCGCACATATTCAGACAATGAATCCAAGACCTTCATCATAGGCCTTGAAAGCTATTTCTTTGGAGAAAGCGGCACGCTTGATTTTTCAATCGGCAAGGATGATTTCACGGCCTCACTCTCTTCCGGCGCCGTTTCTGTTAATGGTAATGAGCTTGAAACAGCGGAAGGAGATACGGTGATTGGCATTCATGATTTCACCGGTAACCGCGCGCCGGACCTTGTAATTGCACGCCGCAGGGACAGTGGCGTTTATGCCAATGTCTATACCCTTACGGGCGGCGAATGGAAACTTGTGGGTAAGGTGGGTTCTCCGGAGGCCGCGGAAATCCGTGTGTTCCGTCAGGTTCTTTCCATCCGTAGCGGCAGCGCCCTGCTTTCCTGGACCTGGCACGGCTCCAAGTTTGACTACAAGGCCTCTGACGGCTCTGCAGAACCTGCTCTCTGAGAATATTCGCAACCGCAGAAAAGCTGGTTATAGAAGGATTCTTCCTTGATAATTTGATTACGGCGGTCCTGGAGGCCGCCTTTTCTCCAATTCTGGCCCCACCAGTTGACGCCTTGGACCCGGGAGCACGCCCACTCACCGGCCTCATTCACCTGCTCCAGGCTTTTCCAGCGGGAAGAAGCCAGGGTTGTGGTGAGGGTGTCAAAGCCATGAGCGGCGGCATATTCGGCCGCCCTCAGAAGCCTGAACCTGAAGCACTCCAGGCAGCGTGAACCTCTTTCCGGCTGGTCTTCAAGGCCCGCGATGGCGCCCTGCCACGCGCAGTGGTCATAGTTGTCCTCAACAATCTCCAGCCCCCATTTGCGGGCATAGCGGATGCATTCATTCAGGCGGAGGTCATACTCCTCCAGCGGAACAATGTTGGAATTGGAATAGAACACAACCGGCTTATGCCCGTGCTCCACAAGCCATTCCACAATGGCTCCGGAACAGGGCGCGCAGCAAGCGTGCAGGAGAATCTTCCGTGCGCCGCCGGGGACTTCTATGGTTGTCTTCGTTTTCACAATGCAAAAAACGTCATTTCACCCCTGTATTTCTCCCCTTGTGGTGGAGCTTAAGTTGTTGATACTGTGTTATTTACAGAATCTTCTGGTAGAAAAAGTTCTACCAGAAGATTCTATAATGCGCTGATACTGAGGCGCTTAGGCTCCACCAATAGGGGAGAACCTTAGGTGGTAGCAAAAAAAGGTCTAGAAGGAAAGGCCGATACCAAGCTTGATCTGGTAACGG
>JAFZML010000225.1 GCA_017553255.1 Bacteroidales bacterium
AGCACTGACCGCCTGGACATAACCCTCCCCTACGGCCAGGACGCCCTAATTGAAGCCCTGGCGGAAGTGACGCCCAATCTGGTGGTGGTGAATATCTCCGGCTCACCCGTGGCAATGCCCTGGGCGGGTAAAGTGAACGCCATTGTGCAGGCCTGGTACGGCGGCTCTGAGAGCGGCCACGCCCTTGCCGATGTCCTCACCGGCGCCATCAATCCTTCCGGGAAACTGCCTTTCACAATGCCCATTTGCCTTGCCGACGGCCCCATCAAAACGGAGCGCCAATACCCCGGCATCAGGGAACAAGACAAGGAGTGGTGGCAGGAGTACTATGATGAAGGAATCTTTGTTGGCTACCGCTGGTACGACACCAAGGGCATTGCCGTGCAGTATCCCTTCGGCCATGGCCTCAGCTATACCAGCTTTGAGATTTCCGGCGCTTCCGTAAAGCGTTCCGGCAAAGGCTACAAGGCCGTTTGCACCGTGAAAAACACCGGTGAAGTGGCCGGCGCGGAGGTTGTGCAGCTGTATATCTCAGACACGGAAGCCTCAGTGGAGCGTCCTTCCAAGGAGCTCAAGGGCTTTGAAAAGGTGTATCTGCAGCCCGGTGAAAGCCGCAGGGTGGAATTCTCAATCGGCCTTGAAGCCCTCAGCTTCTTTGACGCCGCATCCCACTCCTGGGTAGCGGAACCCGGAGAATTCCACGCGCTGTTCGGCTCATCTTCGGCCGATATCCGCGCCGACGTTCCCTTTACGTTTTAAAAAGCTTCATTTTATATTATGAAGAAATCTCTATTATTGGCTATTTCTGCCGTCCTTTTTGTTTTAGGCTGTTCACTGAAACACAGCGCCGACTATCTGGAAAGCAATGGAGTTAATCATGTGTTGACAAAAGCGACAGACATCGGCGAAGACACGTCTGATTATTCGCTATCTGAAACAGACTTGCAAAACTATGTCCATTTCAAGCTGCTTGGAAACAAAAACTTGTCTCTTATGGGGATTGAAGCTCTTAATTTCAATGACACCCCATGTTTATATGCCATTCAGTACAACGATGGTTTTGATATTATCTCTGCCGATAAAAGGAGCCCTATTCCTATCGCTTCTTGTGAAATAGGTATATTTAATGAATGTAATGACCCTGAAGGTTTTGGTGGGCATCTGGAAACAATGGCAGAACAGGTGTGGTTTTTGTTGCATGGATATATGAGAGAACCTTCCCCGGAAGCAGTAGAATATATAGAAAGCTCTTTGAACTTCTGGAAATTGGTAAATGCGGACAGTTCATATATAACCGAAAAAACCAGGAAAGATGAAAGTGATACAAACACTCCCCAAACAAGGTTTGATCCTCCTGGTCCGGATCCTGGACATTGGGAGTTGATAGATATAACAACAGAAGAAATTGTTTATGATTCCATACCACATCTGACGTCCACTACTTGGTATCAGCGTAGTGTTTACAACTATTTCTGCCCTGATGATATTTCTGACGATGGTGACACATCCAAATGTCCCGCCGGCTGTACTGCAATTGCAACGGGCCAAATGCTATATTTTTTGCATAATAAGATAGGTGTTCCTTTAATCAGCCCTACATTTGGCATCTGCACAGGTCATGTTTATGACAGCACCGCATTTCAGGATTTTTGGGGCTATTCTTCAACCCCATGGTCCAATATGCAGCCTAGGAGTAGTACTGACACATCCGCTGCACTTTTGATTGGCGACGTTGGCAAAAGAGCGCAGATGGAGTATCATTGGAATGGCTCTTGTGCCTCAATGTCACGACTTAAAGATTATGTTTTCCCTTCATTTCATATTAGTTGTTTATTGTTGAATAGCTATTCATCAACAATCATCACATCATCGTTGTCAAGTGGCTACCCGTTAGTTTGTTCAGGTTCCAGACTAGCAAAGGGGACTAATAAAGTTGGCCATGCGTTTTTGATTGATGGGTATAAACGATTTAGAACAAAAACCACATATTACTATGAATGGTCAACAGAAGATCCCACGATCATCCGGCAGCATCCTTTTGTTCCAAGAAAGACTGAGGTAGAATATAGTTCTCCGCATATCTCTTTTTATTGCATGAATTGGGGACAGCCAGATACTTCGCAGAACTACGTTTGGTGTTCTCTTGATGGAGTGTGGCAATACAAGAATCTTCCTCCGTACATCTATGAACGTCAAATGATATACAACTTCATTAGTGCCTTATGATTTTGATATAAACGTATAATCACACCCGCTATGAAACATGCCAATCTTGTTTTTTTGATATCTGTATCTATTATTCTATGTGTTTCATGCGCGAATAGGAATGAAAGTACAACAGATGAAATAACAAAAAACAATTATACACTTAAGGGGGATTACTCATTAAGACCCAATATAGAAATCTGTCCTATTAACGCTTTTTCCTCGTCCTTTGATTTTGGTGCTGTTTTTAACTTGGGGAGCAAAAAGTATATACCTGTGTCATGGCCAATTGAGAGTCCCTTTCTACGGTTTGTCGATGATTCTGTCAAAGAGAAAGAGACTTCTCTGGCAGATGCAATTGAAAAAGCAAGGCCCACAATATACTGTGTGAATGATGTGTATGTTTGCTGTTTTGCCGGAATAACATCGCCTATAAAGATTTATGCAGATAGTGATATAGATGGTTATGCCTCTGGGGAAGATTTATCCAGTCTTTTTCTCTTTTGCTCTTTGGATAACGAAATGGCGCTGGTTAACACCATTTATCCGGAGTTTTCCTCAATACAGTGTTGGACAAGAGGTAAGACGCATCAAGAATTCCATGATGTAATAATCCCTCTCACAGAGTTCTTCGCCGTCGGCACTTCACCTCTTCTCTATTTAGGTAACGACACGTTTATAACCACTATCGACGGCTATGAGAGTCTCCTTAACGGGTCGGTATCTCTTCATCTTGAACTTCCAATTATTGGTATCAATTCAAAAGGAGAAGAAGAATCCAGAGTATTAAAGGGAGACCTCAATTAATAGCTGTTTTTTTAAAGTTCTCGGATTCACATTTTATTGTGATTTTGCTTGCATTTCTGATATGCATTCTTTATTTTTGCAAAGAAATCACAATATATTGTGACAATGGCAACCATAGGAACGCATATAAAGCAGAGGAGAAAACTCCTGAAAGTTACTCAGAGGCAATTGGCGGACCTCTCGGGAGTGGGTATCAACACCCTCACCAAGATCGAAAAGGACCAGGCCAACCCCACCCTTGAAATCCTTCAACGGATCCTGGATACGCTTGGGCTGGAACTGAGCGTATCCCTGAAAAAAAGCAATGAATAATGAGAGCGGCACTTATTTACAATAACGGCCGCCTGGCGGGCGTTCTGAAAGAAGTGAGCCCCTCAGAGTATGTCTTCACTTATGACGGGGATTATTTCTTTGATGTATCGGCCCCCGCAATCAGTCTTACTTTACCCAAGAGCGCTCAGGAATACACCTCCGCATCTCTTTTTCCGTTTTTTGCCAATATGCTGTCCGAGGGCCACAACCGTATGGTTCAGGCCCGTATCCATAAACTGGATGAGACTGATGATTTCGGCATTCTCCTTGCCACAGCGCAAACCGACACCCCGGGAGCCATTACCATCAAGCCCTTGTAGATGACCCCTTTTACCTCATATAGCTCCTCAACCCTCAGGCATCTGACGGGAGGCATTACTGTCTCCCCTATCCTGCCTTTCCAAAGCCAGGAGGCTGCTGTTTCACGTCTCAACGAGAACAGGGGCCGTATTTCTCTTTCTGGTGCACAGAGTAAGTATTCCGTAAGAATCAAGGACGGAAAGTTCACCCTGACAGAAGAAGGTGAACAGGGGACATTTATCCTGAAGCCCATGCTCTCAGACTTCGCTTTCAAGGCCGACAGCCCCGCCAACGAACATCTTACCATGCAAATCGCAAGCAAGGTCTTTCAGATTGAGACTGCCACTAGTGCTCTGTGCTTCTTTGAAAACGGAGACCCTGCTTATATCACCAGGAGATATGACGTAGCCGCCGATGGCAGCAAGATTCAGCAGGAAGACTTCGCCTCACTTTCCGGAATAACCGCCCAGAACTATGGCCGGGACTACAAATACACCGCGCTCAGTTATCAGGATATCGGCCTTATGATCAAAAAATATCTGCCGGCCTGGAGGGTTGAAATGGTTAAGTTTTTTGATCTTATCCTGTTCAACTTCCTGTTTTCCAACGGGGATGCGCACCTGAAAAACTTCTCCGTGCTTATGAATCCCGACGGAGATTACAGGCTTTCTCCCGCATATGACCTTATTGACACTCACATCCATTTGCCGGATGACAGCATTTTTGCCCTTCAGAAAGGACTGTTTGCCGATGGGCGCGCCTTCCCCCTTGGAGTTGGCAACAAGACATTCCTGGATTTCGGCCTTTGCCTGGAACTGCCGGAGAAAGTAGTGAGGAAAGAACTGGACCGTTTCTGTGCCGATTATCCTGCCTTGGAGAGCATGATACAGGAGTCATACCTCTCAGATGAGGCTAAAGAGCTTTTCTATCAGCACTACCGCACAAGACTAGTCTCATTCCTCAGATGTTAATTGCATTATGAAACTGGAACTTCATCACCCGCTGGACGGATACTATCAGGGCACGCGCTTTGACAGGAGCGGTGTGTTCCGTTCCCTGGTTTTTAACGGGGTGGAGTTTTGCGGGGAGTGGTTTGAGAAATATTCCCCCACTATGCATGACGCCGTCCTTGGCCCCGCGGAGGAGTTCTCGCCTTCTGTCATTCCCGGCCCCGACCGGGAATCTCACATTGTCCTGAAACCAGGCGTCGGCCTTCTGGACATCGGCCCTGAACCCTATGACCGCTTCAAACTCTATAGGATTGTGGACCCCGGCACATGGGAAGTGGACGGAATGCGCTTCAGGCACCGTCTGGAGGGCTTTTACACCTATACCAAGGAGATAAGCGTGACGTCCGGAAACAGTTTCCGGATAAGCCACTGCTATGAGGCCATTGCCCCCTACAGCGGGGAGGTTTACAACCATAATTTCTTTACTTTGGGGAAATTTGAAACGGGACCTTCGCGCCTGATAGATTTTCCATTCAGGCCGGAAGGCACATGGCGCGCTCAGTATGACTCCGTAGCTTTCACCCCCGGCGGTATCCGTTTTGCAAGGAAGCTCCGGGAAGGTGAATCCGTTTACACCGGCAACATCCATGAGGCCGGGAAAACGGGGATGCCGTATGACATGGTTATATCGGAGGGAAATATCGGCATACATATTAAGGGAGACGTCCCCGTCACCAAAACCGTCCTATGGGCCAACCACCGCATAGCCTGCCTGGAGCCCTACAACAGGATTGAACTTGCCCCGGGAGAGTCTTTCAGCTGGACAATAGAATACACTTTGATATGAAACAACTGCTTGTTTTAACCGCCCTGGTCCTTTCCGCCGCCTGCGGGAGGCAGAATGCCCAGGTTTACACGCTTAAGACTGATGATGTTACACTGACCGTGACTTCCTTCGGAGGACGTGTAATGACCCTTTGCACAAAGGACAGGGACGGAAAATGGGAAAACATTGTTGCGGGCCACAAGACCATCAAGGAATATGAGAACCCCGTTGGAGAACGCTTTTTTGGAGCATGCGTAGGGCCCGTTGCCAACAGAATTTCCAATGCTCAGTTCAACCTTGACGGCGAGACTTACTACACTCCCGCCAACAACTACGGCAAGAATACCCTTCACGGCGGTTTTATCGGCATAGACAATATGTACTGGAACGTAAGGGAGGTGACGGATACTTCCATCTCCTTCTCTTTCCTGCACCCTGACCTTATGGAAGGCTTCCCCGGAAACCTTTCCGTAGAGGTGGATTACATCCTTTCCGGCAAGGATTTCAAGGTTCTCTTCAGGGCAAAAACGGATAAGGCAACGCCCGTGAACCTTACACATCACCCCTTCTTCTGCCTCCGCGGGCAGGGCGTAGATACCGTGGAGCCTTATGAGCTCTGGATCAAGGCCTCACACTATATCCCCATAGATGCCATGTGCATCCCCACCGGGGAAATTGCTTCCGTGGAGGGCACTCCCTTTGATTTCAGGGAGGTGCATACAATTGGAGAAAGGATTCCTGAAAGCGGCTATGACCACAACTGGTGCCTTGACAAGGAGACGGACGGCGTGGAGCATGTCTGCTCCGTGTATGACCCCGTTTCCGGCCGCCGGATAGATGTTTTCACAGACCAGAGCGGTCTCCAGATCTATTCCGGCAATTTCTTTGACGGCACTGAGAACGGTTCCAACGACAAGCCCCTTACCTGGCGCAGTTCAATGGCAATAGAGGCCCAGGGATGGCCGGATGCCGTGAACAACCCTCAGTTCCCTTCTCAGGTCCTGAGGCCCGGAGAGGAGTACACCAGCACCACAGTTTATTCCTTCAGCACCCGTTAGCATGAGAAAGCTGTTATTTGCCTTCACGGCGGTAATAATTTCACTTCAGGCCCAGGCTCAGTACCGGCAGCTTCCCCTTGGCTCAATTAAGGCCGAAGGGTGGCTTCTGGAGCAGCTCCAGAGGCAGGCCACCGGCCTTACAGGCCATCTGGATGAGGTTTATCCGGAGGTGATGGGTCCTTCCAACGCCTGGCTTGGAGGAGACGGGGACGCCTGGGAAAGGGGCCCGTACTGGATAGACGGCCTCCTTCCCCTGGCATATATCCTGGATGACGCCTCGCTAAAGGAAAAGGCCCTGAAATGGGTGGAGGCAATACTTCAGTCCCAGCAGGAGAACGGGTACTTCGGCCCTTCAGAGGACCATCCCTTTGTGTATGGCCTTCAACGGGGTAAAACCCACGACTGGTGGCCCCGGATGGTGGCCCTGAAGATAGTACAGCAGTATTATTCGGCCACTGGGGACGCGCGCGTAATTGACTTCCTTACAAAGTATTTCCGCTATCAGCTTGAAACGCTTCCGGAGCTTCCGCTCAATCATTGGTCGGAATGGGCTCAGGAGAGGGGTGCAGACAATCTGGAGGTTGTCATGTGGCTCCACGGCATTACTCATGAAGAGTGGCTTCTGGAGCTTGCAGACCTTATCCATTCCCAAAGCACGGACTGGGCATCCATGTTCCGGGAAGGCGTTATCTTCACCCGTCAGGGCAGCGTCCATACGGTAAACCTTGCCCAAGGCTTCAAGGCTCCCGTGGTGTGGTGGCTGTATTCCAACTGGGAGGGTGATGTCCTTGCCCCCAGAAGAGCCATGGAACTTATCAGGAACACCTTCGGCTTCCCTACTGGCCTCTGGGCCGGGGATGAGCAGGTCCAGTTTGGAGACCCTGCCCGCGGCAGTGAGCTTTGCGCCGCCGTTGAAATGATGTTCTCCCTGGAGGAGATGCTCCGCCTTAGCGGTGAGAATATTTGGGCCGATCAACTTGAGCGCATAGCCTACAATGCCCTCCCCACCCAGATTACAGACGATTTTTCCGCCAAGCAGTACTACCAGCAGGTGAACCAGGTTGCCTG
>JAFZML010000031.1 GCA_017553255.1 Bacteroidales bacterium
GCGTTCCTCAGGATGACAAAAGGAGTCATTCCGATGACACTGTCATTCTGAGCGTAGCGAAGAAGCTATTCTCTCAAGTCATATATTGCCGCGGTTATAGCGGTGAGGAACCACCTCTTCCCATTCCGAACAGAGAAGTTAAGCTCACCCGCGCTGATGGTACTGACCTACCAGTTGGGAGAGTAAGTCGCCGCGGTTTTTCGGATAGCCGGACGCGAAAGCGCCCGGCTATCTTCGTTTAGTGCTCCTAACGTGCAAGAATAATGTGACGTTAGGAGCATTTTGGGCCTTTTTTGCGCCTAACGTGCATCATTTTATGCACGTTAAGAGCAGTATCTGTCTCTGATAAGCCGAAGCGGAGAATCTAAAAAAAAATTACTATATTTGTGACTTGAAATTTTAGGAAAGAATTCAAACCCAAAATATTATTAAACAATGAAAAAGATTTTTCTTGCGATTATCGCAATTGCTGCTTCCGTATTTATGGTAAGCTGCACAAAGAATGGTAATGGTGTCAGCGCTTCTATCGTTGGCACATGGGAATCCACCAAGGCCGAGGCTTCTTTCACCGATAAGAATGGTAATACCGTTACGGCCAAAGACATTGCTGTTGCAGTCCTTAAAGAGGAGGGCATAGACGAATCTCTTATTCAAGATGCCCAAATTGACAGGATGGCAGAAACTTTTGCAGAATCTGCTGTTGAGCCCATGAGAATTATTTTCGGAGCAGACGGTACCGTGAAGGGTCAGTCAAAGGACAAATCAGGTAACTGGAAGGATGAGGAAGGCACTGGCACTTACAAACTTGAAGGCAACAAGCTTAACCTTGATGCTCCCAAGAACCTTGGTGGCGAGAGAATTACTGTAACAGTCCTCTCTCTCACCGCTACTGAGCTGAAGATACAGGTGGATGCATCTTCTATTGGCGGAGAGGGCGCTTCTTCAGAAATTGAGGAGCTTGGTTACAATATGTTTCTGACCTTGACCTACAAGAGGGTCTAAAACCACTCTACGCCCGTGAGGTCAAGTTCTCCTCCGGGCAAACCCCAGATTGGGGAATAGAAAAATCGGTAGCCCCTGAGTTCCTCCGGAATCCTGTTAAGGAAGGAGAGCTTGGGGGCTCCGTAGTCTCCGGAACTGCCGTAAAGGGTCATGGTGCGGGCATCGTCGTCCTTTTTATACCAGCCGCCGCCGTGAACTTTGCCATAGCCTTTCACAAGGTCCTTGTGCTGGAAAACCATACCGTACACAAACGTGCCGATAAGGGGAGTTTCTGGGCTGGAAAACAGTATGAACTTAGGATGCATGGGGCTAAGTTACAAAAAAAATGGTATATTTGTATGAATTAACCCTAACCTGCGCTTTATGCTAATTGTACTGAAACTCCTGGGCTCAATTGCCCTCCTCATATTCGGCATGAAGGTAATGAGTGAGGCCCTCCAGAAAATGGCAGGTCCCCAGCTGCGTCACCTCCTTGGCTCCATGACCAAAAATCGCTTCTCAGGCGTTGCTACAGGTGCCCTTGTCACCGTTGCGGTACAGTCATCGGCCGCTACAACCGTCATGACGGTGTCATTTGTGAATGCAGCCCTCCTTACCCTTAGCCAGGCCATTTCCGTGATTATGGGTGCCAACATTGGTACCACGCTCAGCGCCTGGATAATGTCGGCCGGTTTCTCATTCAACATCACCAACGTTGTATGGCCAGCCTTTGTTGTGGGTATAGTCCTCATTCAGCTGGGAAAGCACCGTTACATAGGAGACTTCCTATTCGGCCTTTCTTTCCTCCTTTTTGCCCTTGGAATGCTCAAAGCTACCGGCGTAGAGATGGACCTTGCCAGTAAACCCGCTGTGGTAGATTTCTTTGCAAGTTTTGAGACCAATTACGTCACAATTCTCCTGTTCCTCCTCATAGGAACCATCCTTACGGCAATGGTACAGAGCTCGGCCGCCCTTATGGCCATCACAATGGTCCTGTGCGCCACCGGAGCCATCACAATCTATCAGGGTATAGCGCTGGTTATGGGTGAAAACATTGGTACCACCGTTACCGCAAACCTGGCGGCAATGAGCGCCAATACCCAGGCACGCCGCACCGCTATGGCCCACCTCCTTTTCAACGTATTCGGCGTTGTGTGGGTGCTCATTTTCTTCTTCCCGTTTGTGAGGATGGTGTGCAGCATTGTGGGTATGGATCCCACCGCATCTGAGCAGAGCGCAACCCACCTTTCCTTTGCCCTAGCAACCTTCCACACCTGCTTCAACGTCATTAATACGGCAGTACTCATCTGGTTCATCCCCCAGATAGAGAAGCTTGTGTGCCTCATCATCAAGCCCAGGAAGGCCGATGAAGAAGATGAATTCCGCCTGCAGTATATCCGCAGCGGTATCATGAAAACTCCGGAACTTTCCGTATTCCAGGCCCAGAAGGAGATTGCCCTTTTTGGAGAGAAGATGCAAAAGATGTTCGGCCTGGTGAAGGAGCTTTATGTTACCGCGGAAGACAAAGCCTTTGACGCCCTGTTCGAGCGCATCAAGAAAGGTGAGGAGATGAGTGACCAGATGGAGAATGAGATAGGAAAATACCTTGGAGAAGTGGGAGACGCCCACCTGTCAGATGAAACCAAGGCCAAGATCCGCGGCATGCTCCGCTGCATCAGTGAGCTGGAATCCCTTGGAGACAGCAATTTCAACCTTGCCCGTATCCTAAAGCGCAAGCGTGACCAGAAGATTACCTTCATGGGCCAGCTGGAAGCCGGCGTCCAGGAAATGTTCTCCCTCATAGACGTTGCCCTGAACCGTATGAACCTTGCCTTAGGCGGCCATAAGGAAGATATAAGCATTGAATTCTGCATGGAGGCGGAAAAGAACATCAACGCCTGCCGCAACCGTCTCAAGCAGATGAACGTTGAAAAGCTGGACCACGGCGCCTACAGCTACGACGAAGGCAATATCTTCAGTGACCTCATAGGGGAGTGCGAGCAAACCGGAGACTACATCATCAACGTCTCTGAGGCAAGGCTTGGCCCTTCCCCCAGCAAGAATAACCCTGAGGCCTAAACAATGGTAGAATTACTGCTGCTGTCACTAGCCCTTGCCATGGACTGTTTCACGGTGTCCGTGGTTTGCGGGGTTATAGTGCGGCGTTACAAGGCCGGTCTGATGCTCAGACTGGCCTTTCTCTTCGGCTTTTTCCAGGCCCTGATGCCTTTTATCGGATGGCTGCTTACAAACAGCTTTTCCACTTATCTTGAGGCTGTGGACCACTGGATTGCTTTCGGCCTGCTATTTATAATAGGTGTTGAAATGATTTCAGATGCCTTCAAGAAGGAGGAAAATAAAACCATAGACCCTTATGGATTCAAGTCGGAGCTCCTCCTTGCCGTAGCAACCAGCATAGACGCCCTTGCAATAGGAATTAGCTTTGCCTGCACTGGGTATAATGAGGTTGCACAGCTCGGGACTCCGCTGCTTCTCATTGGAGTAGCATCATTCCTCATGAGTCTCATTGGATTTGCGCTAGGAGTACGCTTCGGGGACGTTGTTACGCGCAAAGTCAAGCCTGAAATCCTGGGAGGTATAATACTCATCGGGATAGGTATTAAAATACTTATTGAACATCTTGGATAAAAATATTGCATTTTTTTCCAACCTTTTGGTGTCACTTTCCGTCTAATATATGAAACCGCTCCAGAAGCGGGGAAAGTTAAACATTTTAATTGATACAGATTATGCTTGAAGACATCCTTATTCCCATTTTCATCTGCGTTGTTCTCCCCGTCACCATTGTTTGGCTTGTAACACGTGCACGTCAGAATGAGATTAACCGCAGGACAGAGGTTATGCTCAAGGCCATTGAAAACGGCCAGGAGATAGATCCTAACCTCTTCAATAATGTCCGCAAAAATCCTAAATCCGTAAAGCAGGAACTTCTTGAAAAATTCAACGGAGCCTGCATCACCAGCCTGATGGGCGTTGCCTTCCTTGTGATGTCCCTGGTCCCCGGAATCAATATTGGAGACTTCCAGAGCCTCATGGTTCCCGCCGGATTTGTGATGATTGCAGTTGGAATCGGCCTTTTCATCTCCTACTTTACAGGGAAGAAAATGCTTGCCGCGGAGATTGACGCGGAAGAGAAGAACCTCTACCAGAAGTAGATGGATCAGGAGCGGTTCATCAGCCTTGTCAGGGCAGAGCAGGAGCCACTTAGGCGGTTCCTGCTTGCACTGTGCAGCGGTGATTCCGCCCTTGCCGATGACATCGCCCAGGATGCCCTTGTGAGGGCCTATGTGGCGTCCGGATCCTTTATCGGCCTGTCAAAATTCCGCACCTGGCTTTTCCGGATTGCATACAACTGTTACGTAGATAATCTCCGTAAGGTAAAGGCGGAGTCAACTCCCATTGAAGAGGCCGCCGGCGTGAAGGCCGAAGACAGCTCGGACGCAGCCTTCCGCTACCAGCAACTATACCAGGCACTGGACAAAATTCCAGAGAAAGAAAAGGCCGCAATTGTCCTATTTTATTTTGAAGATCGGTCCATCAAGGAGATATCGGCCATACTCCAGATTCCGCAAGGAACCGTAAAATATCATCTGTCTTCTGGAAGGGGACACCTCAAGCAGTATCTAACTATATGAAAGACATAGAACAATACCTGCGGGATAATAAGCCCGTAGTGAAAGACAATCCCACGTTCATCCTGGAAACCCAGCGCAGGATGGAGGCCGTGGAAGGCATCAAGGGGGAGGTAGACCGCCAGAGGCGCACTGGCCGCACCGCCCTTGTCATTGCCCTTGCGGCCGGCCTTGCAGCGGGAGTGATTATCACCGTCCTGGCCTTTCTGTTCCCGGCAAACGCATCTTCCCTTGGAGAGGGCCTCTGGGCCAGCCTGAGGCTTTTCCTGGATTCTTACAAGTATTACATGTTCATAGTAATTGCGGTCCTCTCAATTGCCCTTGGTCTTATTCTCCCCGCACATAAAGAACAGGCTCAATGGATAAAATAAGCATAATCTACAGACTTTCCCTCATCATTGGCGCAGTGGCCAATCTGATTATGGCGGCATCCCTTATGGCCGGAGGGAAAACGTACAGGAAATACACAATCTATTCACGCGCACGTTCCTTTACCATTCTGTGGCTGGTTTTCTTTGCCGTAGGATATCTTATCCATGCTATATTCCAGATACGCACTTTCTGGCCCACCGGTGCGGCGGCCCTTACTATATCCTATTTCCATCTTGGAGCCATATGCTTCTGTTGGGGGTACATTCCGCTGCTAAATCCTGATTACCTCACCAAAAAGATTGCCGTGAGGGATACCGTCATTTACGGCGTGGGGCTTGCGGGATACTGGGCATCGGCCTTTATCTGGAAGCAGACAACCATTTACTCCATGCTGCCGTACCTGGTTTTCTTTGTGTACTGCGCTTATCATGCCGTGATATTTTACAAGACTTTCTCACGCGTGAGCTATAGGCTTGTGACAATGTCCTACGGAGATGTGAGCGGCTTTGTGCGCTGGATGCAGGCCAGCTGTGACCTCATTGTGTTCTTCGGCATTTTCCTTGTGGCCGTTACCGTCCTGTTCCCCGACAGCATCCGCTATATCACTCCAGTGGAAACCCTGGGCGGAATTGGCATTTTCGCGTATATAGTTTATTCCATAAGCCGATACGGCAAGGTTGTGGAAGCCGCCACCCGTGCCACGGAAAACATTGCAGACCTGGACAATGATTAAAAAGACCCTTCTCCTTGCCGCGGCGCTTCTTATCCTGGGGGCCTGCGAAACCCTTCGTGAACAGGACTCATCCCCGGACAGCGCCCGCGCGGATGCCATAATTGAGGCCGCTCATCTTTCCCATAACGGAGACCGCATCATAGCTGTGGCGGATTCCCTTGAAGCTGCGGGGGATTTCTCTCACATAAAGGCCGATTACTGGCGCGGCTACGGCTATTACTCCAAGTGGAATCAGCATATGTGCCAGCACTATTGGTATGAGGCCATTACGCTGGAAATAAAAACCCCTGAGGACCTTGAGTATCACGCCAGGGCCGCAAACCGCCTTTCCGACGTCCTTCTTACCAAGGGTGAATTTGAATCGGCCCTCCGCGTAGCGCTGCCGGCCATAGAAAAGCTTAAGGAAGCGGGAACCACCCAGTCCCGGGATTACGCCTATATGCTTGTCACAATGGGCTGCGTAGAGCTTAACAGCCGCAACAAGGACATTGCCGACGACTATTTTTCCCAGGCGTACAAGCTGTTTTCGCTGCTTATAGAAAACAACGGAATAGACGGCGGCGCAACCCTTGAAGACAACCTCAAAAGCGCCGTAGCGGGCTTTACAACCGTTTCCCGCCACTGCCTGGACAAGCAGTATTATGCCGATGTCCTGGTGTGGGTGGACAGGCTGGATGAGGTCATGGAGATTTATAAGCGCCAGCCGGAAACTCTCCCTGAGAGCATCGACCGCCGTGAAACGCTCTCCTGCATTTTCCGGGCATCGGCCCTTGAAGGACTGGGAAACCACGAGGCTGCATCGGCCGCATATGACCAGGCCCTTACGCATCCTTTCTGCTTCAGCCAGCAGGGCAGGGTAGAGGCCGCCAGGTACCTTATGCTGGCCAGGCGCTGGAGTGAAGCTGCCGATAATTACGGCCAGCTCAACGACCTTGCATCGGCCTTTGGAGCGGGCCTGACGCTGGACAACATCCAACTTTACCTCCTTCCTAAGTTCCGGGCCAATTTCTACGCCCGCAGAACGGACGACGCCCTTGTGGCGGCAATCCGCCTCTGTGACGCCCTGGATTCGGCCATTGTCTGGAACCGCAAGGACAAGGCCGCAGAGCTTGCTACCCTGTACCATACCCAGGAGATTAAGGATGAATTTGTGGCGCAGAATGCCCATCTGGACAGGCTCAGGTTTATTTCGGCCGTGGTGGTGATTGTCCTCCTTTCCCTTGGGTTCATGATTTTTGTGTTCCTGCGCCAGCACGCGTCCCTGCGTCTGGAAGACGCCTACCGGCAGCTGGACAAGGCCCGTGCCCAGGCCGAGGAAGCGTCGGAGGTAAAAACCGCCTTCATGCAGCAGATTTCCCATGAGGTTGGTACGCCGCTGCATCTTATTTCCGGCTTTGCACAGCTTCTCACAACGCCTGGAATAGAGCTTGACGATGAAACCCGTGAGCAGATTAATAGCGGCGTGAAGGAGAATACCTTGCGCATCACAGGCCTGGTGAACAAGATGCTGGAGCTGAGTAACCTTATGAGTAAGTCCCAGCTTGAAAGGAATGACCGTGTGCTGCCGCGCCAGATTGCCGATGACGCCGTTTCCACCAGCGGAATAGGAACCGCCCCGGACATTGACTTCGAGATTCGCGGCTCCGGAGAGATGGACTTTGAGGAGTTGCTCACAAACAGGCGTGCCGCATCCCATGTCCTGGCCCTTCTCCTGGAGAACGCAATAAAGTTTACCGGAAAGGGTTCAGTGTGCCTCAGGGTAGTCTTCAAACAACGTTCTGTGTTCTTCTTTGTAGAAGACACGGGCATTGGCGTACCTCCGGAGCAGGCCGAGCATATATTTGAACAGTTTGTCCAGCTGGACGACTACCGTGAGGGGACTGGAATAGGCCTTACCGTAGCCCGCCGCCTTGCCCGTCAACTTGGCGGAGACGTTGCCCTTGATACCTCCTACACCTTTGGCGCCCGCTTTGTGTTCTCCCTGCCCAGAGAAGCGGATAACGGGAGGGAATAAATATGAAGTAAATCACGTTTGTTTTTTTGGCGTTCTGATAGGAATTGTGAGGATGAGGGCTGACGAGAAACTCATTTCAGCCCCTTGTCAAACATATCCATGGCCGAAGCTTTCTCTCCTCCGGCTATGTCTATGTATGGCTTCATGGACTGGTAGTCGCTGTGCCCGGTCCATTGCATCACCACAACCGGCGGAATTCCTATTGAGAGGGAGTAGCAGATGAAGGTTTTTCGCGCGGCGTGAGTGCTCACAAGCTGCCATTTTGGGAAGACTTCCTCAATGCGGTTGCCGTTCACGTATTTGCATTTTCTGATGGGCTGGTTAATGCCGCATAGCTCGCAGAGGTCCTTGAGGGCGGCGTTCATCTGCTGGTTGGTGACTACGGGCAGGGCTTTGTCGTCTTTGAACCGGAAGTCCTTGTATTTATCCAGGATGGCGCGGGAGTAACTGTTCAGGTTGATGGGAATGTCGTCCCGGGTTTTCTGGGTGACTACATGGATGAAGTTGTCATCAATGTCGCTGCGCCTTAATTTGTACATATCTGAAAACCGCAGGCTGGTGAAGGCGCAGAAGCAGAAAAGGTCCCGCGCTTTCTCTATGCCGCCGCTTTCCTCTATAACTTTCTGGTAGGGGAGCCCATCCTCATCATACAGATTGACTATGGCGCCGTTTGGCGGCACTTTATAGTCATATATCCTAAGCAGTTCCTCACGGGTGAGGAAGATCACCGGCTTCTGGATTACCTTGAATTTGGGCTTGTAACGCTTGATGTCGTCCTGGCGGGTGAATTTGTTGCGCAGCGCCCAGTTCATTAGCCATACCAGGTTCTTGTACTGCTTCCTTACGCTTACCTCCTGTAGATGAGCGTCCTTGCGGAGGTAGGAGATGAAGGCCGCTATTCCATCGGCATCAAAATACTCAAGGTCATGCGCCTTGCCGAATTTACGGATATGTTTCTGGAAGGTGTGCATGGCGTGAAGGGTTGCTAATTCCCACCCGGCGTTGGCGCCCTGCTCCCTTATAAACTTGTCTATCCAGCCGTTCAGGGTAAGGCTTTCTGTCTTTCCCTCCTCCCGGCCCAGGGCTTCCCTCACTTTGGATCTGAGCTCCCTGGTGGTTGGGCGCTCCTGTGCACGCATTGCGTATATGCCGATAAATTCCACCACTCGGCCGATATCCCTGTTGATGGCCTCGGCCGGAATGCGCTTGCTGTTCTCCGTCCCTGGAAGCACCCAGATGCCGTTTCGGTGATAGGCTTCCGGGTTTTCCCTGATGTTTGATATCCAATTCTCCGGCGCCACGCTGTAGCCCACGGACGTGGCATATCTTTTCCCCAGAATACATGCAGACACGCGGATGGGGCATTCACCGGCTCGGCTCTTTTGATTTGTAATGTAAAACTGTACTGGCATAGCTGTTTTTTCTGCAAAGATGGGGCGATACTGCGGCATGGTAAAATTGTTTACATCGGTGTAAACAATTTGCATTTTTGACCATGAATATTAACAGAATTGCCTGCAAGCTGGTATGCCTTGCTCAAGTAATGATGGAGGAGGGGATAATGGACCCCTTGACTTTCAACAGTTTCAGTGCCGATGATTTCTACCTTGACTGCCGTCGACTCACTGTCTCCTTCCCCTGGGGAGGGACGATACAGTTCAATCCAATGGAAATGAGTCTGTATGTGTTTTTCCTTCGGCATCCCCGTGGCGTCAGGAAAGAAGATATGTGGCAGCACTATTCCGAACTTCTGGAACTGTACCGTAAAATAACGGTTTCCATAGATCCTGAAAGGATGGAGGATGCTATTGACGGTTTATGCGACACTCTGGCTACAGACAACTTTATAAGCCATGTTTCACATATACGGGTTAAACTGGCGGGCCAATTGGGAGAACTGGTATCCCTGCGATTTGCCATCAACAGAACCGAAGATGGACTCTATAGGATTGCGGCGCTGAGGGGGTAATGTTTTCCTTTCCGGGCAAGTTGTGGTGCTCCCGGCACCACAGTGTCACAAAAACTGTCACAAAAGAAAATAAGCCACTGATTTTCAGTGGCTTATGGTGGTGCTGGGAA
>JAFZML010000002.1 GCA_017553255.1 Bacteroidales bacterium
AGTGATTTAAAAAATGGGTTAATGGTTGCAGGACTGCCGGATGTATGGCCCTGCTTCATCGTAGGTAAGGTGGGAACAGACCTTGACACCACCATCTTCGACGGAGAGGTCGCACGCCGGCTTACGTCCAAGGTACGTCCTCTGGGTAGCTACATCAAGGGTCATTACACCGACGATGTAGCTAACCCTGAGGAGTATCCTGTATGCGGCATGGGTGCCGCCAACGTTGGCCCTGAATTCACTATGTCTGAATACCGCGCCCTCTGTGAGCTTGAAGAGCTTGAGAAAAAGCATTACGCGCAGGGCCGCGTAGCAGTCCTCTCCCACATGAAGGAAGTCCTTCTCCAGGAAGTTGAGGACAGCCACCGCTGGGAAAAATGGCTCCATGAGGATGAGCAGGGCAAATCCCTTCACGCTCTCACCCCGGACCGCCAGGACTGGATAGTCTCCACCTGCTGCCGCTATATCTGGCAGCAGCCCCGCACCCTTGCGGCCCGCGGTTTCCTCTATTCAAACCTGGAGCGCCTTGGAATAGACGCAGAGGAAATTGTCCTTGGCCGTATAGAACGTGACATGGACAAGTATTTCCGTGCATTCAACCTTGTGGGGATCAACGATTTACTGTAATCAGAAGAAAACAAATAACTATAACCAATGAAAACATCATTCATCCGTGCAATGGCAGTGATGGCGGCCCTTTCGCTTTCACTGCTGGCCATGGCCCAGAACATCAATGTTTCCGGTACCGTGGTAGATGCCACAGACGGACAGCCCATCATTGGCGCAGGCGTTACGCTTCCTTCCGGTGTCGGTACCATTACTGACTATGAAGGAAAGTATGTGATTTCGGCTCCCAAGGATGCTTCCCTTACATTCTCAAGCCTTGGTTACACTTCCGTAACCATTGCCATTGACGGCCGCACAGTAGTTAATGCCCAGTTAAGCCAGGATACACAGCTTCTTGAAGAGGTTGTGGTGCTTGGTTTTACCTCCCAGAAAAAGGCGGAACTTACCAGCGCCGTGGTCTCCATGGACGGAGACAAACTTACGGACGTCACCACCGCAGACGTAGGTAACATGCTCCAGGGTAAGGTTGCCGGCGTTATGGTGATGAACAATACCGGCCAGCCCGGTGCAAGTGCCGATATCCGCATCCGCGGTACCGGTTCCATCACCGCAGGAGCAGGCCCCCTGTACGTTGTTGACGGAGTTGCCGGCGGCAGCTTCAACCCCAACGACATTGAAACCCTCACGGTCCTTAAGGACGCATCGGCCACGGCCCTTTACGGCGCCGCGGCTGCCGGCGGTGTCATAGTCGTCACTACCAAAAGCGCAAAACAGGACAAGGCTTCCGTCAACTTCAAGGTAAGCGTAGGTCTCAAGAAGGCTCTCACCGGCAGGTTCAAGCCCATGGACTCCTATGAGATGTACGACTTCTGCAAAATCCTGTACAAGGGCAGCATCCGCAGCAACGCTCCCGCAGAAGATATGCTGGACGTCCAGAACTTCAACTGGATTGATGCAGTATTCAACACCGGTCTGGTCCAGAACTACTACGCCTCAGTTTCAGGCAAGGCCGGCAGGGTGAACTACTATGTGAGTCTGGACCACTACAATGAGCAGGGAACAATGATCAATACGGGCTACAAGCGTACGGCCGCCCGTGCAAATCTGTCCGCTCCCATTGTGGACCGCCTTACGATGAACGTCCGCGTGAACTACGCCAAGGATCATTCAAGCTCTGAAAAGTGGCGCACCCGTGAGGATGCATACACAATGATGCCCTTCGACGTCCCTTACTACAGGAACGCCGACGGTACTTATGATACAACTCAGCTCCTCAAGGTGGACTCCAACGTCCGCAAGGATGAGTACGGAGGAAAGTGGTATTCCAAGAACGCCCACAACCCCCTGCACAATGAGCAGTACGACTACGAGAAGAGCCACGGGGAAAATCTCACCGCAGACCTCCAGCTTGTCTGGAACGTAACAGACTGGCTCACACTCACGTCCACCAACCGCTACGACAGCTCCAATTCTTACTCGGAGGGTTATTACGATCCCCGCGCAATGGAAGTTGAAGACGGCAAGGGCGGTCTTACCAACGGAGACGGAGAGTGGAACGGCTGGGGTACCACAAACCTTGCCAAGTTCCATAAAACCTTTGCAGTTGCCCACGACGTAAACGCCGTGATTGGATGGGAATACGGCCAAGGCTATTCCCGCAGCCTCAGCGTGGAAGGCTCCGAATTCCCTGCCGGTCAGCGTTCAATCAGTAACTGTGCCCCTGCAAGCATTCAGGCAAAGGGCTATGATTACCATTCCCGCACCTGGGCGCTGCTGGGCCAGGCCCAGTATTCCTACCTTGGAAAGTATATCGTGACGGCTTCCATCCGCTACGATGAAAGCTACAAGTTCGGCCCGCTGAACCGCGGCGGTTTCTTCCCCGGCGTTTCCGGAGCCTGGGTTGCCTCAAATGAGAATTTCCTCAAGGGCAGTAGCGCCTTCACTTTCCTGAAAGTACGCGCCGGATTCGGTAAAACCGGTAACGACGCAATCTCTCCTTTCCAGTATCAGGATACATTCGCCCTTACCGCACAGTACAACAATGTGGTTGCCGCATTCCTTCAGCGCCAGGCCAACTTCAAGCTTGGCTGGGAGGAAGCTTACATGACAAGCCTTGGCGTAGATGCAACCCTGTTTAACAACTGGAATGTAACCCTGGACCTCTATCACACCATCAACGCACGTCTTCTTCTGGACAAGCCCCAGTCCCCTTCATCCGGATTCTTCTCCGTGATGGACAATGTGGGTAAAGTGAGGAATATGGGCGCGGAACTTGCCGTAGACGGCACTGTTTTCAAAAACCGTGACTGGAAGGTGGACCTTGGCTTCAATGTGGGTCTGAACCAGAACAGGGTACTTGAACTCCCGGACGGCGCCGATATGCCCCTTACCCGCTCTGAAGTAACCCAGCTTGTAAGGGTAGGTGAGCCTATCTATTCCTGGTATATGCCCAAGTGGATGGGTGTAGATAAGGAAAACGGCAAACCCCAGTGGGAACACATCATCACCCAGGAAGAACTGGACAATGACTTCTATGATCCCGCTGTGTACAAGGCCGGAGACGGAATTATCACCAACAGCTACTCTGAAGCCACTTCCCAGCTTGTGGGGAACGCCTCTCCCTGGCTCACCGGCGGCGTGAATCTTGGCGTAAGCTGGAAGGGCATCACCCTCAGTGCAAACGGAAGCTTTGTAGTTGGCAACAAGATATTCAACCGTACCCGCTGGGCCATCATGGACACCGACGGCGCCCAGCAGCAGTACAACCAGCAAAGCCTCAATAACGGCCTTGGCTGGGTGCGCTGGAAGGAAGGAGACCCTGACGGAACCAACTATATGGCAACTCACCCCCAGGCCAAGAGAGGCGGTAACAGCCAGGCCCATGAGCTTTCCTCCCGTTACCTTGAAGACGGCAGTTTCTTCCGTCTGAGGAACGTGACCCTCTCCTACGACTTCCCCAAGAAACTTATCAGCCATATCAAGATGAGCGGAGCACGCGTATTTGTTTCGGCCGATAACCTTGCCACCTTCACCAGGTTCTCCGGAATGGACCCTGAAGTGAATCTGGAAGTTGGCTCCTACAGCCTTCCCAGCATGTACTCGGACATCTATCCCGTCCCTATGTCGGTAGTTCTTGGCATTGACATCAAATTCTAAAAGGAGACTGCAGTTATGAAAAAGATATTTGTTTTAGCTATTGCCTTCCTGACTCTGGTGTCCTGCAACATGGACTTCTATTCCTCGGATGCAATGACGTCATCGGCCCTTAAGGAAAATCCAGCATCGGCCGTATATACAACGGATGGTATCTATGCCCTGTTCAAGGACAATCTTGAATACAAGGGAACGGCCGAAGCAGGCAACACCTACCTCCGTCATATTTTCCAGCTTTCCGAAAGCCGCGGTGACAATGTTACCGTTTCCGGTTATTCGGAAGACCCTTTCACCTCTCCTTACCGCTATGAAGACGTTCCCCGCGGAAAGAACAAGACCTACACCTGGTGGATGGCCTACAAGATTATCTATGCTGCAAATTCCAACATAGACGGTCTTGAGAAAGCCGTGGCCAGTGACCCCGGTGACAAGGAAACAAGCCATCTCCTTGGTGAGAACTATTTCTTCCGCGCAATTGCCCATTTCCATATGGTTACGCTGTTCGCCCGCCCCTACGTATGCGGCAGGGAACTCCCCGGCGTGCCTCTCCGTATAGGAATGGATTACAGCACCACCACCCGCGCAAGCGTAGGTGAAGTGTTTGACGCCATTGTAGCAGACCTCATCAAGGCTATTGATTATATGGACGCAGGTTCTCCCCGCGGAGACGCCTCCTATGTGTCCGCAACGGCTGCAAGGGCCCTTCTTTCCCGCGTATACCTGTTTATGGGTGAAGACCACCTTGAGGACTGCGTGAATCTTTGCAATGAACTCATTGAGAAGGCTCCCGCAAGTGTAAAGGGTGTGTTTGCCCTCAAGGACCTTGAGGATTACCACAAGGCAAGCTGGTCATCTCCTGAAACCATCTGGTGCGTCCATTACATATATCCCCAGGACCACCCTTCACCGGAAGCCTCTATCGGCGCAATGTATCTTTGCCAGGAATATGAGACCAACGGATGGGGAGAATGGTACTGGTCCGATGAACTCATTGAACTGTTCAACCGTTACAAGAAGGCCGACGGAAGCTGCGCCGACAACCGCTTCAACGCATACTTCGTTTACAAGTGGTATCCGGCATCTTCCGAATGGCCGGCTACCGGCATGCCCGCCAATACGGTGGTCCTGAACAACGGCAAGCAGACCGTATGCTTCCCGGTTCCCTTTGAGAATGACGCCTGCTACACCGCACACGTTGCCGGCCTTACCCCGGACGCCAACGGAGACTACGCTTTCCAGTTTGACAGCGATGATGACGGAACTCCTGAAAACTACGTTGCCAAGAAAACTATTGTCAACGGTTATACCCGCTATTTCATAGACCACAACTTCACCGGAGACGCCACATTCTGGAACGGGAAAACCCCTGCCTATATCCGTCCCGATATCGATGAGGATGACGGGTGGTCCTTCCGCTCAAATATGTATATGCCTTATATGAACACCAAATTCTCCTGGCAGGACGGTCAGGCGACGTTCTCTTCACCGGTTATGCTCCGCTGGGGAGAGGTGTTCCTGAACAGGGCCGAAGCCCTTGCCCGCCTTGGACGTGACTCCGATGCCCTTGAAGACGTCAATCTTGTCCGTAAGCGTGCAGGCCTTCCTGGTGACGCTATGTTCACAACCGGCAATATGGCAGAACGCGGATATGATACATCCCTGGACGTAGTCCTTGACGAACGCCGTATGGAGCTGTGCTTCGAGGGAGACCGCATGTTCTCAGTATTCCGCAACAAGAAAACCCTGGACCGCCGCTATGTGGGCTATCATCCTTTCACCACCATCAATTATGATGACACCCGCATTGCACTGCTTATCCCCGACGATGAGATCCTCACCAGCGGAATAGAGCAGAATGACCCCAG
>JAFZML010000032.1 GCA_017553255.1 Bacteroidales bacterium
AAGCCTGAACTCACCGCCACGGCAACAATTATGACAAAGAAACTCACGGCCGTAGCTACGGCCGCGATGCTTCCTTTAAACTTGATTTTTCTTGATATGAAGCTTTCCGCTACCAAATGTGTACGCGCTCCTCTTCAGGACGGAACATGGGATCTCCTTCCACAATGTCAAATGCGTCAAAGAAGGTTTGGAAGTTACGTACGCTCACGTTCACGCGGTTCTGGGCCAGTGAGTGAGGATCCATATTGGTAAGGCGGGCCTTCTCCTGGTCTGTGATGTTCTGGGCCCAGATGGCGCCGTAGCTCAGGTAGAAGCGCTGTGCGCGGGTGAAGCCGTCAATCATGGGATCCGGCTTGGAGCCAACAGCGTTCTCCATAGCGGTGAAGGCAATTGAAAGGCCGCCGTGGTCTCCAATGTTCTCACCAAGGGTGTACCTGCCATTTGCATGAACGCCGGGAAGGATTTCAACGGCGTCAAACTGTGCAACCAGCTTGTCTCCAAGGGCGTCGAACTTGGCCTTGTCCTCCTCTGTCCACCAGTTCACCATGTTGCCGGAAGCGTCGAACATTGAGCCTTGGTCGTCAAAGCCGTGAGACATCTCATGGCCGATAACGACGCCAATGCCGCCATAGTTCACGGGATCATCGGCATCAGGATCGAAGAAAGGCTTCTGGAGAATGGCTGCGGGGAAGCAGATCTCATTGGTGGTGGGATTGTAGTAGGCGTTTACCGTCTGGGGAGTCATGCCCCATTCAGTTTTGTCAGTGGGCTTTCCAAGCTTGGAGAGGTTATCCTGGACATACCATGCGCTGGCGTTACGGAGGTTCTCATAATAGGTGTTCTCCGGGTTGATGTCCATGGTGCTGTAATCCTTCCATTTGTCCGGGTAGCCAATTTTCACGGTGAAAGCGGCAAGCTTTTCCTGGGCGCGAACCTTGGTAGAGTCACTCATCCACTCAAGCTCGTCAATGTGCTGGCCAAGGGCGGTGCGGAGATTCTCCACAAGCTTAACCATCTTTTTCTTGGAGCTCTCAGGGAAGTAGCGGGCTACGTACATCTCACCCACAGCCTCTCCAAGGATGCCGTTAGGAACGCTCATGGCACGTTTCCAGCGGGGAGTTTCCTCCTGGGCGCCGGCCATCTGGTGGGAGAAGAACTCCCAGCTTGCGGTATAGAATTCATCACTGAGGGCGCCGCACTGGTCACTCACATACTGGCAAAGGAGATATGCCTTGAGGGTTTCAAGAGGGCTTTCTTCAATGAGTTTTGCAAGGCCGTCAAAGTATGAAGGCTGTGCAACCACAACCTTGTCCTGAGGCTCTACGCCAGCAGCTTCTGTGATGGTGTCAAAGCGGATAGCGGGCCATGTGGCAACAATTTCAGCCGTTGACATGGGGTTGTAGATGGCCGCCATGTTGCGGTTCTGCTCACGGCTCCAGGAAACCTGTGCCAGGGCATTCTCCACTTCCATATCCTTTGCCACAAGGTCAGGGGCATTCTCAACACCGGCAAGGCCCAGGACCTTTTTCAGGAACTCCTGGTATCCGGCTTTGAGCTCTGCGTTTTCAGGCTTAAGATAGTAGTCGCGGTCTCCCATTCCAAGGCCTCCCTGGGCAAGGTAGAGGATTTGCATTTCAGAGTTTGTGAGGTCTGCTTCTACGCCGAAGTTCATGAATCCGCCTTCTCCGTAAAGGTTCATCCTGCCAAGCAGTGCGGCAAGGGCGTCCTTTGAGTCAACCTCCTGGATTTCTTTGATATAGGGCTGGATGGGCTGGGCGCCAAGGCTGTTGCGGGTGGTGGAATCAAGGGCCATCTTGTAGAGGTCACTGATTTTCTGCTCCACGGTACCGGGCTTTGCCTTGAGGGTGGTCATCTCCTGGAACAGGGCGTTGAGGTTTTCCTGAGCCTGCTCACGGAGTGCGTCAAAGCTGCCATAGCGTGAGAATTCAGGCCTGAGGGGGTTCTTGGCCTGCCATCCGCCGGTAGAATACTGATAAAAGTCAACTTTTGGACTTGCTGTAGTGTCCAGACTTGTCATATCCAGTGCAGGGGCGCCGGATTTGGGTGCGCATGCTGCAAATGCAAGGAATGACATCATAAGAATAAATGCTTTCTTCATTGTTATTGTGTAAAATTAACCGTTACAAATATACAAAATAAATTATTTTCGGGTGTCGATTGGCCTGAGGAAGTACTTGGCTCCGGGCTCCGGAGTGATTATGCGGGCCTCAGTGGCGGTGTCGTAGTGCGGATCCGTGGCTTTGTACACAAGGGCCTTTCCGTTACTTAGCCAGAACCCCATTTCCTCATTAATATCTCCAACAGGGAAGCTTATGCTCCTGCCCGTGGCTTCGTACATAAAGTACATATAATAATTGTCGGTGCCTTTCTGCTTAGCCTTCAAGACTTTGCAGTTGTCCAGAAGCCACTGGGCCTCGGCCTCAGTGGGAGTGCGCCATGCGGGGCCCCAATGGATCTGGCAAAGGTCCAAGCCTTCCACCCAGGGGAAGAGGGCATCATTGTAAACGCATTCGGAGCTCCATTTAGCCGCGTCTTCTGCGCCCAGGTTGGATCCCTGTGACTTGGTGCCGTACTCTCCGGAAATCTCATAGAGCGGCTCCAGGGACAGTTCCACCATATTGACCATGCTAATGCTCCACTGCTGTTTTTCAATGTCCACGGCAGTGAATGTGCTGGCCGATGGATCGTAGAACGAGAACAGCAGCCCCTTGCCCTCAACCTTCATTCCCGGTGCGGTCACGGTCATGGTCATCATATCATATTTCCCCTTCACAATGTCCTCTCCAACGTATTTGTTGCCGTTATAGTTTACCTCGCAGCCGTATGTTATGGGTGCGTCAAAGGTGATTGTACGGGCCTTTGTGTCCAGGCTATAGCCAACGGTGCGGTATGCTCCTGTTGGGAACACAACGCGAGCCTTGCCGCCGGAGAAATAGAATTCGGCAGGTATAAGCTCATCGTTTTCATTTACATAGTGCATTCGGCCAATCTCCTGCTGGCCGTATGGCGCTTGCATGCCGCTTACCGCCCAGAACTGTCCCTCCAGGTCAAAATCCTCATATTTAATGTTAAAGCCGAAGGGATTGCATGCGGCCGCAATGATGGCCGTGATTATTATTGCCGATAGTTTTTTCATTGTACAGAATTATTAACGCCCTCTCCAAAAAGGGCAAAGTCACCTTTCAGGGGGTCATCGGGGAATACCCGGGCCAGCCGGGCGGTAAGGCGCCGTGCGGCGCTCATTGACGTTGTTTTTGAGCTTAGGAGCCCCAGCCGGACGCTCTGCTGAAGCACGTGGGTGTCCATGGGCATAATGAGCGTACGCTTATCTATCTGTCCTGCCCAAAGGCCGATGTCCACGGGAGAGCCGTCACGTACCATCCATCGGAGGAACATGCAAACCCTTTTGCAGGCCGATGAAGCATCCTTAGGGACGGGCGCAGTGTCTCCAAACCACTTGGTGACGGCTTCTACGGCACCAAAGCCATCGGTGTTTCCCACGTATGCCCCAAGCGTTCCATAGCCGTTCAGAAGCTGCCGGTATGTTTCAAGGAAAGTGTGGATATCGGCCACCGTATAAAGCCTGTAATAACAGGCCCTGGAGCCTTCTGAAAGGTCATTTTTGAAGGCGCCGGAGCGTATCCAGCGGTCCATGTCACCGCCCGCCCGTTCCAGCATCCAGCCTATCTTCGGCATAAATTGGGCGCGGGAACCATAGCTCAGGGCCTGGGCTACGAATGCCGCAGCCTCCTGATTGGCGGCTCCGGAAACCTGATGCATCCACCAGGAAGGGTCTCCCTCAATGAAAGAGGGAGTCTCATATTTTGCTGCGAGCTCCCTCAGTAAAGAATCAATATCCATTAAAGGCCGATGCTCTTGAAGAAGTCGTTACCCTTGTCATCCACAAGGATGAAGGCGGGGAAGTCTTCCACGGTGATTTTCCAGATGGCCTCCATGCCAAGCTCCGGGTACTCAACGCATTCAATGCTGCGGATGCTGCTCTGGGAGAGCACAGCCGCTACGCCGCCTATGGTGCCAAGGTAGAAGCCGCCGTGCTTCTTACATGCATCTGTGACCACCTGGGAACGGTTGCCCTTGGCAATCATGACAAGGGAAGCGCCGTGGTCCTGGAATTCATCCACGTAAGGGTCCATGCGGTTGGCCGTGGTGGGGCCCATGGAGCCACAAGGATAGCCTGCGGGCGTTTTTGCCGGGCCGGCATAAAGGATGGGATGGTCCTTGAAATATGCGGGCATGCCCTCACCTGCATCAAGGCGGGCCTTGAGCTTTGCGTGGGCTATGTCACGGGCCACAATTATGGTTCCCCTGAGGTTTACGCGGGTTCCGACGGTGTATTTTGTGAGCTCTGCGCGTACGGAATCAATACCCTTGTCAAGGTCTATCTCAATGCCCTTGGGGCCTTCACCGGGACGGCGGAGTTCCTCCGGGATAAGCTCTGAAGGGTTGGAGTCCATCTTCTCAATCCAAACGCCACGGGCATTAATCTTTGATTTGATATTGCGGTCTGCGCTGCAGCTTACGCCCATGCCGATGGGACAGCTTGCTCCGTGGCGGGGCAGGCGCACCACGCGGATGTCGTGGGCCAGGTATTTGCCGCCAAACTGTGCTCCAAGGCCAATCTTCTGGGCTTCCTTCAGGAGCTTCTCCTCAAGGTCAATGTCCCTGAAAGCACGGCCGGTTTCATCTCCGGTGGTGGGCAGGGCGTCGTAGAACTTGATGCTGGCAAGCTTGACGGTAAGGAGGTTCTTTTCGGCCGATGTTCCGCCAATCACAAAGGCAATGTGGTAAGGCGGGCAGGCTGCCGTACCAAGGGAGCGCATCTTTTCCACCAGGAAGGGGATGAGGGTGCCTTCATTCTGGATGGTGGCCTTTGTCATGGGGTAGAAATAGGTTTTGTTGGCGCTGCCGCCGCCCTTTGCCACCATGATGAACCGGTATTCTGCGCCGCGAGTTGCCTCAATGTCAATCTGAGCCGGGAGGTTGCACTTAGTGTTTACCTCATTGTACATATCCAGCGGGGCGTTCTGGCTGTAACGGAGATTCTCCTGGGTGTAGCAGTTGAAAACGCCCTTTGAGAGCGCCTCTTCATCTTCAAAGTCTGTCCATACCTGCTGGCCCTTCTCACCATGGATGATGGCCGTGCCGGTGTCCTGGCAGAACGGAAGCACGCCCTTCACGGAAGTTTCCGCGTTGCGAAGGAACTGCAGGGCCACATACTTGTCATTGTCACTGGCCTCAGGGTCCCTCAGAATTGCCGCCACCTGCTCATTGTGGGCGCGGCGCAGCATGAACTGGCAGTCATGGAAAGACTGCTGTGCCACCAGCGTCAGGGCCTCCGGAGATACCTCCAGAAGGGTTTTGTCTCCAACTTTTGTTTCCTTCACCAGCTTTTCAGAACCGGGAATCTTGTAGTACTCTGTTGTGTCAGGGCCCAGCTGGAACATGGGCGCGTATTTAAAATCAGGCATTTTTGATACAGTTTATTATCAATCATACAAAAATAGCCATTCCCCGCGACCTTCGCAAATCTTTTGGAATGTTTGGTTAATCAAAAAAAAGTGCATATCTTTGCACCAACAAGAAAAGACCTGCGCAACATGAAGTCTTAAGTTCCTACTTGAGGGGTTAGTAGTGTTGGTGGAGCTTTTCTTTTTTTA
>JAFZML010000033.1 GCA_017553255.1 Bacteroidales bacterium
CTGGAGATTCTTTATCCTGGCAAATTATGACACCGGTTAGAAGGGAAGGGTATAAATTCTGTCAGGACATCTGCATTCCTTGTTACGATACTGACGCCAAGGCAAACCTGAAGCCTGCGGCGTTCATGGATTTTGCTCAGGAAATAGCTTACTGGGCGGCAAATGACCTGGGGTTCGGTTACGATACACTCCATGTTCATCATACTGCGTGGGTGCTTACAAGGATGCATATCCATTTTGAGGAGCCTCTGAAATGGCGTGAAAACGTCACTCTCTATACCTGGCACAAGGGTGCCAGCGGCCTCTTCTATCTCAGGGACTTTGACCTGAGGGATTCCCGGGGCATCAGCCGCGTCAAGGCCACCACTTCCTGGGTGGTGATTGACGAGCGCACCCGCAGGATGGTCCGTCCGGAGGACCTGGATGACCTTCTGGACCCTGAAATGAAGGTGGATGACGCCATTGCGGAGCCAGTGCAGAAGATTGTGCTTCCCAAAGGAGATTCCCGATCGGTGTCGGGAATGACAGAAGGGGAACACACTGTATCTTATTCAGACCTGGACATAAACGGCCATACAAACAATTCAAGGTATGTTGTGTGGGCAATGGACTGCCTTCCCAAAGAGGTTACGGGCAGCCCGGTTAAAGACCTATTTATAAATTTCATTAAGGAAACACTCCCCGGAGAGAAAGTGCAGCTGTCAGCCCAAAGTGACGGCAGCACCTGGTACGTTGAGGGAAAGGTGGGGGACAGGACCTGTTTCCTTGTTAAAGCAGTCTTTTGATGCGAGAGTTATTTATGGGGCAGGGGATTGCCCATACAATCCTGCTGCTTGCGTTTGTTATAGGCATAGGCCTTTATCTTGGCCGATTCAAGGTGAAAGGCATTTCCCTTGGCTCCACATGGATCCTCTTTGCAGGTATCCTGATGGGCCATCTGGGTTTTAAGGCAGACCTTAATGTCCTTCATTTTGTGAAGGAATTCGGCCTCATTCTCTTTGTATTCTCTATCGGCCTGCAGGTTGGTCCGGGCTTTTTCCATTCATTCCGCAGCGGGGGAGTCAAGATGAACCTCCTGGCGGTGATGAACATACTCCTGGCGGTAGCCGTAACCTGGGCCATATCGGCCTTTACAGGGGAGGAACTCACCACCATGGTGGGCGTAATGTCAGGCGCCATCACCAACACTCCCGGCCTTGGTGCCGCGCAGCAAACCTTCATAGACGTATCCACCGCCGGAGGGACTTCGGCAATGGCGGCAAGCGTGGCGTCGGAGAAACTTGCATCGGCATATGCCGTGGCGTATCCAATTGGCGTTATGGGAGTTATAGCCGTGATTCTGGCGTTCAAGGCCATCTTCCGGATAGACCATAACAAGGAGCTTGAGGAGCTCAATAAGGCCGATGATTCCCAGGAACACGCCCGCCGCATGCACGTTGCCGTGGAGAATCCCGCAATCTTCGGCCGGAAGCTCTATGACGTCACAAAGGAGTTCGGCGGAGACTTTGTGGTTTCCCGCATAATGCAGGGGGAGGAGATTCTTCTTCCAGACCAGGACACCGTGCTCCATGAGGGAGATAAACTCCTCATAGTCACCACCAATGCAGAGGTAGACCGCCTTCGCATCCTCTTTGGCCAGGAAGTCCCCATGCACGTCCAGGAGTGGAGGGAGAAGGACCACACCATGGTCACCCGCCGCATTGTCATCACCAATTCCAAGCTCACCGGTAAAACCCTCAAGGACCTGAGGCTCCGCAGCGCGTATGGCGTTAGCGTAACCCGCGTAATCCGCGCAGGCGTTGAGCTTGTGGCCCGCCCCAACCTCTATCTCCAGATGGGTGACGGCCTCCTTTGCGTGGGTACGCAGGCCAGCATAGACCAGGTTGCAGGCCTGGTGGGGAACTCGGCCGCAGCCCTCAATAAACCCAATCTGGTGCCCATTTTCCTTGGAATAGTGGTGGGTATTATCTTTGGTTCCATCCCCATCCGCTTCCCCGGAATTCCGCAGGCCATCAAGCTGGGTCTGGCAGGCGGTCCGCTCATCATTGCAATCCTTCTTGGCCACTGGGGCCCCAAATATAAAATCACCACCTACACCACCACCAGCGCCAACCTTATGATTAGGGAGATAGGTATTTCCCTGTTCCTGGCGGCTGTGGGAATTGGTGCCGGCGCTTCCTTCTGGAGTTCAATTGTGGGCGGCGGTTACTGGTGGATACTTTACGGTGCGGCAATTACAATTATCCCGCTTTGCATCACTTTCATTGTGGCGCGCGTCTGGGCAAAGCTCAACTTCTACCAGATTTGCGGCCTCATAAGCGGCTCCTGCACCAATCCTCCGGTTCTGGCGTTCTCCCAGGGTATGTACGGAAGTGATTATGCCTCAGTTAATTACGCAACGGTTTATCCGCTTTCAATGTTCATGAGAGTGCTGGTTGCCCAGCTCCTTGTTCTAATTGCCATAGGATGATAGACCTTGTGTATCCTTCCGGCCCGGTACTCCTGTACCCGCGCCCTTCCGTAGATTATCCCGGTCCTCTGCCCCTTCCAAAGGGGGAGATGCTTCCCATTGTGGAGCCCAGCGGCCTGGTATACGGCAAGGCCCCCAGGGATTGGTGCCACAGCGGTGCCAAGCCTCTCCATCCGGTTGTTCACCTTCACATAATTGACAGGAATTCAAATATTTACCTGCAAAAGCGCTCCATAGTGAAGGACCTCTATCCCGGTTACTGGGACGTTGCTGTGGGCGGCCACGTGAGTTTTGGAGAAACCGCAGAGGAAGCCCTTTACAGGGAGGCCGAGGAAGAGCTGTACCTCACCGCCTTCAATCCCGTTCAGCTTGGCACTTACGTGTGGGAGAGTGAGTCTGAGAAGGAACTGGTGCTGGTTTACGCCTACGTAGGGCATCCGGAGCTCACTCCCAACGGTCTGGAAGTTTCCAAAGGCAGGTGGTACAGCCTGCAGGAATTGGAGGATAATATAGGGAAAGACAGGCTTACACCCAATTTTGAACACGAATTTTCCAGATACAGGGAAAAACTTCTGGCTATGCTGTAGATTTTTTTGTATCTTTACACCTGATGGCTACAGACATTGATAAATTTGTGCATGACCAGCTCTCTGTGTGGCCCGCGGTGGCGGCAAAGTACCGCGCGCTCAAGAGCACTCGCACAAGGACTCTCCCGTACGGTGGCATTCTGGTAACCCTCCAGTCAAATCCCGGCCGTCTTCCAATCTTTGACCACGGCTGTCCTCTCTGTGAGGAAAACTATATGGAGCACCAGCACACCCTGCCGTTTGAGGGCCGAAAGGGCCGCAAATACAACATCCTTGTAAACCGCGCCCCCATCTTCCCAAACCATCTGGTAATAACCCGTGACGTCCACGTGCCCCAAACCATCTGGCACCGTTTTCCGGATATGCTGGACCTTGCCGCTTCCCTGGAAGGCTATCTTGTTTTCTACAACAGCCCCAAAAGCGGAACCACCGTCCCCGGTCACGCACATTTCCAGGCCTGCCCTAAGGGTTATATGCCGCTGGAAAGGGCCGCAGAGCGCCTTCTGAGGGCGGTGGCGGCGGGTCAGGAAACAGACGAGTTGGAATTCCTGGCATCTGTCCGTGACGCCCAGCTGTACCATTACAAGAAGTTCCACCGCGGAATCTTCATGCTGAGGGCCCAAACGCCAAAGTCCATGGCCAAGATGTTCTACAGGCTCCTGGACTGCATGAACCTTCTGGCCGAAGATACTGAGCCCCGCTTCAACGCCCTTACTTACTGCAGCGAGGGAGAATACCGCGCGGTGGTTTCCCTCCGCGGCGCCTCCAAGCCCGGCTGTTATTATGAAAAAGGGGAGAAACACTTCTCAATCTCTCCCGGCGCAGCGGAAATGGCGGGCTTTGTAGTAGTCCCTGAGCCTGAAGACTTTGACCGCATAGATGCCGCTGTGCTTGACGGAATATTCAATGACGTAACCCTGTCGGAAGAGGCCGAAAAACGCCTCCTGTGGCGCCTTGTAAGGACCCAGCCCAGGATAGAGGTGGGAATACTCCGTGAAAAGGAAATCCGCTTTGAAATAATCTCAGACGGCGCCGGCCCGCAAACCGTGAGCTACCGTGAAGGCAAGATAGACTATAACGGAATGCTCTACGATGACCTTGTGTTTGAGGCCGTCACAATATCCACCCTCTTTGCGGAACCGTCCTTCATCATTTTCCGTGACGGCGTAGAGGAACGCTTTGCCGGCACCCTCAAATTCATAGTGGACGGCGGCAAGGTTTGCGCAGTTAATATAATAGGTGCAGAGGATTACCTCATGAGCGTAGTGTCAACGGCGGGTAAGGAAAACCTAAAAGCCCTGGCCGTGAGCACCCGGCGCTGGCTTCTCTCCCAGGTTGCCCACAGGCAGTCCCACAAGGCGGTAATAGGCGGCCCCGGGCTAGACAACACGCCCTCCCTTGTAACCTGGCTTGAACACAGGCCGGAGGATAAGAAGCCGGAAGACCTCCCGGCTCACCTCCGCTTTGACGTATGCGCCACGGAGCACTGCCGCCCTTATTACGGCATAACAGAAAAGGCAAATTCAAAGGTTCGCGCCGCAATTGACGAAACCTGGGGACAAACAGAATAATGGCAAGGATAGGCATATTCGATTCCGGAAGCGGCGGGCTCTCTGTTTACAGGGAGCTTGTGAAACTGCTTCCAAATGAGCAGTATAGATATTATGCCGATAATGCCCACTGCCCCTACGGAGAAAAGTCCCCGCTATATATCCAGCGCCGTGCCCGTTTCATAACGGAGCGCTTCCTTGACTGGAAGGCCGATATAATAGTAGTAGCCTGCAACACCGCCACCGCCGCTGCAATAGCCACTCTCAGGAAAGAATACCCGGATGTCCCGTTTGTGGGAATGGAGCCCGCCGTAAAACCCGCCGCCCTTGGCACGGAAACAGGCGTAGTTGGCGTCCTTGCAACTGCCGGCACCCTCAAAGGCTCCAAATACCTCAATACCAGGGGCCTATATGAAAGCAACGTAAGGATAGTGGAGCACGTGGGCCAGGGCTTTGTAGAGCTTGTAGAGCGCGGAATCCTGGACGGCCCGGAGGCCGAATCCACCGTAAGGGCATCCCTCCAGCCCCTCCTTGACGCCGGCGCAGACCGCATTGTCCTTGGCTGCACGCATTATCCTTTCCTTAAACCCGTGATAGAGCGCCTGAGCGGTCCCGGAGTGCAGGTTATAGACCCCGCTCCTGCCGTTGCGCGCCAAACGCTCCGGATTTTGCAGGAGAGGGGAGTGGCCATCGGTTCCGGCCGCTTCTCCATAATATTGGAGTCCTCCGGAGACAATGAGCCCCTTAACCGTATTTTTGAACTTTTATGAGAAAGATATTATCGGCCCTGATACTGGCGCTTTTGAGCCTTAGCCTTCACGCGCAGGTTGTTCCGGGAATTGAAGTCCTGGAGCAGGACGGCTTCCGCGTGCTTCAGGGTAAGCGCGTGGGCCTTGTGACCAATCCCAGTGGCGTTTCAAGGGATCTCCGTTCCACCATAGACATCCTCTATGATGCCCCGGAAGTGAACCTTGTGGCCCTTTACGGCCCGGAGCACGGGGTCAGGGGAGACGCCTATGCCGGAGACCACGTGGAAGGCGGCAAGGATCCTAAAACCGGCCTCCCCGTGCATTCCCTCTACGGCCCCACCCGTGAGCCCACGCCTGAGATGCTGAAGGGCGTAGACGTAATGGTTTATGACATCCAGGACGTAGGCACCCGCTGCTATACCTTCATCTCCACCCTGGGCCTTGTAATGCGCGCCTGCGCCAAGGCAGGAATTGAGGTTGTGGTGCTTGACCGCCCCAATCCCCTTGGCGGTAAAAAAGTGGAAGGAACATACGTGAGGGAAGGTTTTTTCTCCTTCGTGAGCCAGTATCCCATACCCTTTGTGTATGGCCTCACGCCCGGTGAAGTTGCCATCATGATAAATGAGGAGGGCATGAACCGCGGCCAGAAAGGGAACCTTGACCCCGTAAAATGCAAGCTCAAGGTAGTCCCCATGCGCGGCTGGCACCGCTGGATGAAATATGAGGACACCGGCCTTCCTTGGGTTCTGCCTTCTCCCAACATTCCGTCTCCCCGCAGCGCGCTTTGCTATCCTGCATCCGGAATAGGAGGGGAGTTCGGCTATCTCCAGATAGGCGTAGGCTACACTATCCCGTTTGAAGTCTTTGCCGCAGAATGGATAGATGCAGATTCCCTCAAAGCCCGCCTTGACAGCTACCGCATCCCCGGCACTGCCTTCCGCACAATCCATTACAAGCCCCTTGCAGGCTCCAAACAGGGAAAGCTGGTTCACGGAGTACAGTTCTTTTTCACTGACTGGGAACTTGCCCCCGTCACCCTTATCCAGTTTTATGTGATGCAGGCAGTTAACGAGCTTTATCCAGACCACAATCCTCTGCCCCTCAAGAGCACCAGGATGCTGGATATCATTTCTGGTACGGATTATGTAAGAACAGGTTTTGGAGAGCGCTTCCAGGTTGAGGATATCCTAGATTTTTGGACCCGGGACGTCAATGACTTCAAAGCCCTTTCCGCAAAATATTACTTATACTTTTAACTTTTAAAAATTTGATGCTATGAGACGTTTAATGACAATGGCCGCAACGGTGCTAATGGCTCTGTCCGTCGTTTCAGCACCTGATATGATGGCCCAGACCCGCTCTACCAGCGGTTCAAGATCATCTTCCACCCAGGCTACCCGCAGTAGCTCCGGTTCCTCTGCTTCCCGCTCAAGCTCAGCTTCTGCTTCCCGCTCAAGCTCCAGCAGCCAGCAGGTAAGCCGTTCAACTTCCGGTTCTTCTTCTTCAACAAGAAGTACTTCGGCAAGCAGCAGCCAGCAGGTAACGCGTTCAACTTCCGGATCATCTTCTTCTACAAGAAGTACTTCCGCCAGCAGCAGCCAGCAGAATACCCGCTCCAGCAGCAGCGCCGCAACCACCGGCAGCACCCGCTCCTCTTCAAGCAGCAGCTCAAGTGTTTCCGGTACCCGCTCCTCTTCCAGCAGCGCGTCCAGTTCCGGCACTTCCGTCAGAAGCAGCAGCTCATCGGCCGACGGCTCAGTGAGGAGCAGTTCCAGCGCCTCCAGCCGCAGCACCGGTACCACCAGTTCTTCCACCGCTGTCCGCGCCTCCAGCAACGTGACCCGTTCCGGCCTTTCCGGAGACAACTCCGTGGCAGAGACCCGCAGCGACAAAGTGTACAGGGATTCCGGCTTCAACTACCGCTACAATGATGACATGCGCGTGGACAACTCCCACAACATGTACAGGGTGTCACCCCGTGAACGTGACATGCTTGCATGGGACCGTCCCGGCAACTTCTGGGGAGACCATCCTCACTACTATGGATATCGCATCCATAACCGTCCTCCTGAGTGGCGCCGCATCAGTCATTGGGGAATTGATTACTACTACTACAACGGTGTGTATTATCGTCCCTACGGTGGTTACTACGTGATTTGCCGTCCTCCTTTCGGCACTCCCCTGGAGGTAGCCATCAACAGGGCAATCCTTCACAGCCTCAGGTTCGCGTATTACTGCGACGTTTACCGCACCTTTACCCGCACCTTTGACTACTACAATGTAATTGCCCGCCAGAACCTGATAATAGCCCAGCAGAACGCACGTATCATAGCCAATAACAGCGCCTATGCACTTAACGGCAAACGCGCCCTTACCGCTTATGAACTTGCAAACCGCCTGGGACTGGTACAGAGCTACGCTTACGCAAACAGCCAGTACTTCTATCAGGACGGCGTCTTCTACACCATCAGCGCATCCGGAGCATACACCACCATTGTACCTCCTGCAGGCGCCCTGGTAACCTCCCTGCCCGACGACTATGAAATCATAGTCCTTGACGGCGTAGAGTACTATATGGTAGACAACACCGTGTATCGCACCACACTCTTTGACGGTATGCCTTACCTTGAAGTCCTTGGTCAGATGTACGGTTCCCTCTACAACCAGTACGACATCTACCGCTGAACCTTTCAATAGGTTACTCACTTTGACGGTAGTGTCCCAGTTTCAGGGACACTACCGTCATTTTCGGCCTTTTTTGATGGTACTGTCCCGGTTTTGGGGACACTACCATCATTTTGAGCGTTGATTTCGTTGTTTTTTATTAACTTTGTAATCTATGATTACACAGGAACAGATAAGGGACCTGCAGGAGCGGGTGAAAACGCTGGAAGGCTGCCTGAGTATAGCCGCAAAGCGCAGGGAAGTTGCCGCCAAAACGCAGGAGACGTTGGCCGAGGGCTTCTGGAATGACCCCAAGGCAGCAGAGGCTTTCATGAAAAAGCTCTCAGGGCTCAAATCCTGGGTGGTAGACTATGACAAGGCTTTCAGCGCCACGGAGGACCTTGAAGTCCTGTATGATTTTGCAAAGGACAGCATTTCCGGGGTAGATGAAGAGGCCATTGAAACGCCTGAAACAAAGGAACTTGAGCAGGCTTTCAGTGACGCCCTGGACAAGGTTGAAGCCCTGGAACTCAAGAATATGCTGGGTGGGGAAGGAGACAATCTTGGCGCGGTTCTTACCATAAATTCCGGCGCCGGCGGCACGGAGGCCAATGACTGGAGCGCAATGCTCATGAGAATGTACCTCCGCTGGGGGGAGCGCAACGGCTACAAAATGACGGTCACATCCCTTCTGGAAGGGGAAGAAGCCGGCATCAAGAGCTGCACCATAGAGGTTGAAGGGGATTACGCCTACGGCTATCTCAAGGCCGAAAATGGCGTCCACCGCCTGGTGCGCATTTCTCCCTTCAACGCCCAGGGAAAGCGCCAGACCACATTCTCCAGCGTGTTTGTGTACCCTCTGGTAGATGACAGCATCAATATAGAAATCAACCCCGGAGACCTTGAGTGGGACACCTTCCGCAGCGGCGGCCACGGCGGCCAGAACGTGAACAAGGTGGAAACCGGGGTCCGCGTGAGGCATATCCCCTCTGGAATAATGGTGGAAAACACGGAAACCCGTTCCCAGCAGGACAACCGCCAGAGGGCCCTCCTCATCCTCAAATCCCGCCTCTATGACATTGAGCTCAAGAAACGTCAGGAAAAGCAGGCGGAACTTGAAGGTCAGAAAAAGCGCATAGAATGGGGTTCCCAGATACGTAACTACGTCCTGCACCCCTATAAGCTTGTGAAGGACCTCCGTACCGGTTACAGCACGGCAGATACCCAGGGCGTCCTGGACGGAGACCTCAATGAGTTCATGAAAACCTTTCTCATGGGAAAGGGCGCAGCAGTAACAGACCCTGATGACATTGACTAAAACCGCAATGATGAAAGATACAGCCCTTGTCGTAGTGGACATGCTCTACGATTTCATAGACGGTTCTCTGGCCTGCCAGGGGGCCGATGAAGCCGTGGCCCGCACACTTGAATACATCAAGGCGCATCCCGGCCTCCCCAGAATTTTCATAATGGACCATCATCCCGCAAATCACAGCTCGTTTGCGGCCCAGGGCGGCCCCTGGCCCCCTCACTGCGTGCAGGGCACCCGCGGCGGGGAGATTCATGAATCGCTGGCACCCTATGCCGATGACGAAGGCCTCATCTTCTACAAGGGAGAGGACCCCGCAGTGGAGCAGTACAGCGGCTTTGAAGGCCGAAATGAGGCCGGCCAGTCAATGGCAGAGGTCCTAAGGCTTATGGAAATCTCACGCGTAATTGTGTGCGGCATAGCAACGGAATACTGCGTGAGAAACACCTCAGAGGATCTTCTGAAGGACGGCTTCAAGGTAACGGTCCTCAAGGACTGCCTGGCCTGGGTGGATCCGGAAGGTCATCGGCAGGCCCTCCTGGAGATGGAAAAAGAAGGAATCAGACTTTCATAATATGGATATCATCAACAACGCCTACGTATCCGACAAGTACCAGTACACAATGGGAAAGTCCTATCTGGAATGCGGCAAGCAGAACCAGATAGCAGTGTTCAACCTCTTTTACCGCAAGGCCCCGGAAAACAACAACTGGGCCGTAGTAAGCGGCACTGAGGAGGTTATTGAGATGGTCCTTAAGCTGGGCACGGAACCGGAGGAATTCTATGAGAAGTTCCTTCCCGGGGAAGAGTACCGTGAGTTCCGTAAGTACCTCAGTACCATGAAGTTCACTGGAGATGTGTATGCAATGCGCGAGGGTGAGATTGCCTTCCCCAACCAGCCAATCGTTACTGTCGTAGGGCCCATGATTGAGGCCCAGGTGCTGGAAACTCCCATGCTGTGCATCCTGAATCACCAGATGGCGGTTGCAACAAAGGCTTCACGCGTTTGCCGCGCAACCAACCATCCCGTAAGCGAATTCGGCTCCCGCCGCGCCCATGGCCCCTGGGCTGCGGTTTACGGCGGTAAGGCCGCTCAGATTGCAGGTTGCGCCAGCTCCTCCAACATCCTAACAGGAGCGTTCAACGGCGTGCCTTCAACCGGCACCATGGCCCACAGTTTCATCACATCCTACGGCAGCACCGTGGAAGGGGAGCACAAGGCCTTCAGTGACTATATCCGTACGCACAGGGGAGAGAACCTCATACTCCTCATAGACACCTACGACACCCTCCGCTGCGGCGTAAAAAACGCCATCAGGAGCTTCAAGGAGGCCGGTATTGATGATAATTACGCTCCCGGTTACGGAATCCGCCTGGACAGCGGAGACCTTGCTTACCTGTCACAGGAAGTGCGTCGCATCCTGGATGAGCACGGCCTTTCGAAGTGCAAGATTTTTGCAACCAACGGCCTGGATGAGTACCTTATCACAGACCTTGAGCGTCAGGGCGCCAGGATAGACTCCTACGGCGTTGGTGATGCAATCGCTACCTCCAAGGCTGCACCTTGCTTCGGCAATGTCTACAAGCTTGTCCAGATAGACGATGAACCCGTCATCAAGCGCTCTGAGGACAAAATCAAGCTCATCAACCCTGGCTTCCAGATTACCTGGAGAATATCGGCCCAGGACAGCGTTAAGGGAAACCGCTACGACGGTTATGTCCATAAGGCCGATGTTACATGCCTCCGCGGGGATGCCCTTGACCTTGCCCTCCAGCACGGAGAGAGCATTACCGTAAGGGATGAATTCGATTCCTTCAAGAGCAAGTCCTTTGAGGAAGGCGCCTACGAGGCCCGTCCGCTCCAGCTTCAGGTTATCTCCAAGGGCGTCCGCGTGGCTCCTAAGCATACCCTGGAGCAGAAAAAGGTGTTCTACCAGGACAACCTCCACCACTTCTCTCCCGCAGAGCGCCGTCTCATCAACCCCCACTACTACAAGGTGGATATTTCAGACGCCCTCTATGACTGCAAGATGTCCATTATCGGCAAACTTGTAAAGGAGATAGAGGAGTTTGAAATCTGAGTGAAAAAGAGTATATTTGCTTTTTAGAAATCAAAGGTACTATGAGAATTCCTGAATCAGAACTCATCATCAACGGAGACGGCTCCGTATTCCACATCCACCTTAAGCCGGAAGAACTGGCCGATAATGTCATTATGGTGGGAGACCCTTCCCGCGTAGACATGATAGGGGAGTACCTCACGGACATAGAATTCCGTCATGAGTCCCGTGAATTCGTCTCAATCACCGGCAGGCGCAACGGAAAGCGCATCACCGCGCTGTCCCATGGAATCGGCCCGGACAATATAGATATTGTCATGACGGAACTGGATGCCCTTGCCAACGTAGATTTTGCAACGCGTGAGGTTAAGCCCGTACACAGGGCCCTTAACATCCTCCGTATAGGCACCTCCGGCGCTTTGCACGCGGATATCCCGCTGGGAAGCTATGTGCTGGCCCACCTAAGCGTTGGTTTTGACGGCGTCATGAACTGGTACGCAAACCGTGAGAAGGTTACCATCCCTGCCGTGGAAGAGGCTTTCAAAAAGCACATGAACTGGAATCAGTATCTCCCTTCACCGTACTTTGTAAAGGCTTCGCCCAAGATCATTGACCTTATGAAGGACGTCACCGTAAAGGGTGTAACCATTTCGGCCTGCGGCTTCTATGGTCCCCAGGGTCGCGTGGTAAGGGTTCCGCTGGCCATGCCCAATATGCTTGAGGATATTGAGAGTTTCCGCTTCTCCACGGACGGGCAGGATTACCGCATCACCAACTTTGAGATGGAGAGCTCCCCGCTGGCAGGTCTTGCCGCCCACCTTGGCCACAATGCCTCCACCGTGTGCTGCATCATAGCCAACCGCTATCTCCAGAGCTCCAACCCGGATTACAAACCCGCAATCCGTAAACTTGTTGAACTCTGCGTAGACCGCATGTCCACCCTGTAATATTTCTGCCCCGTAACCTGCTGGTTCTCAGTGTTTTACGTATAGTCGGGTGCACCTGTAGGTGCACCCGGTTTTGTGTAAGTTGCTCAGTGATTGAGAGTTAAGCGACAGGGAGAAAAATTTCGCGCTTGTGTCATGGTTTGGCGCAAGCGCGTTTTATCTTTGCACCGTAAAACTTAAAGGACAAAGATTATGCGTAACACGGAATTCAGCTTTGACGTAATTTCAAACGTTATTTCACAGGATACAAATTTCCAGGCCCTGCAGGACCTTATGAAGGACCTTGGCCTGGAACTGGAAGACGCTATTGCACTATAACCCACCGCACTCTCTTTTTTCTGAGGGGGCTCTGCCCCCTATTATCCCCCGCGGCCTCCGGCCGGCCAATCTGCAGATTGGCTTGGTACCTTTTAACCAAGGGTGACAATTGTGGATTCCTTGTCAGGGGAGAGGGTGAGCTTGAGGGCTTTGAGCTCTCCGGAAGGGGCTTTGTGGGAAGAAAGCGCGCGGTCTGCAATAATGAACTCAGAAACGGGATCTTCCACGTAGCGCATCACGGCCCTCCGGAGCGGGCGGGCGCCGTATGCGGGATCATAGCCGGCTTCGGCAATGAACCTTTTGGCGGTGGGCGTTATGGTGAGCTTGTAACCGGCTTCCTGCACCCTGGCCTTGAGCCCCTTGAGCTCTATGTCAATTATCTTTTCAATGGCTTCCTTGTCCAGGGAATTGAAGTAAACCTGGGCGTCTACGCGGTTGATGAATTCTGGCGGGAATGCCTTCTTCACGGCTTTTTCAACCACTCCCTTGCGGTCTGCGATTACGTTCTTGCCGGCGGTTGCAAAGCCAATTCCGCTGCCGTATTCCTCCATTTCACGGCTTCCAACGTTGGAAGTCATAATGACAATGGTATTCTTGAAATCTACCATCCGGCCATTGGAGTCCGTGAGGCGGCCTTCGTCCATCACCTGCAGGAGCAGGTTGAAGATATCCGGATGGGCCTTCTCAATTTCATCCAGAAGCACCACGCAGTAGGGATTGCGGCGCACTCTCTC
>JAFZML010000034.1 GCA_017553255.1 Bacteroidales bacterium
GCCGCACCAGAGGGTGCTCACAAGGAGCAGCACCACGTAGATGTTGGTGAGGTCGCACCAGAGGAGTACGCCAGCCACAATGGAGAGGATAATGATGATTCCTCCCATTGTGGGGGTGCCCTTCTTCTGAATCTGGCCTTCCAGGCCAAGGTCCCTCACGGTTTCCCCAATCTGCTTCAGCTGCAGCCAGCGGATTATCTTCTTGCCGACAATCATTGCCACAAGCACGGCCGTCACCGCCGCACCCATGGCGCGGAAGCTCAGGTACTGCATGAGGCCCATTCCGGGGAAATCTACCCCCAAACTCTCAAGGTATTGGAATAAATGGTACAGCATCTTTTTTCGTCATGCCCGGCTTGACCGGGCATCTCTCTACATTAGGTTAAAGGTTTCAGTCACAATTTCTTTCTCGTCAAAATGACGTTTTTCCCGGCCTACAATCTGGTACGTCTCATGCCCTTTTCCTGCAAGGAGGATGGTGGCATTTTCAGGGGCCGTGAGTATGGCAGTGCGAATTGCTTCGCGGCGGTCTTCAATCACAAGGGACTTTGCAAGGCCCTTGGGGCTGAGGCCGGCCTTGATTTCATCTATGATGGCTCCAGGGACCTCTGTACGGGGGTTGTCGGAGGTTATCACAAGGCGGTCGGCCAGGGCTTCGGCTATCTGGGCCATCTCCGGACGCTTGGTGCGGTCACGGTCTCCGCCGCAGCCAAACAGGCAAATGAGCTGCCTCTTAGGGGCAATTGCACGGAGAGTCTTAAGGACATTCTCCAGCGCATCAGGGGTGTGGGCGTAGTCAATGATTACGCTAAGGCCCTTGGGACCGTTCAGGTTTTCCAGCCTTCCCGGAGCGGGCTCCAGGGTGGAAATGGCTATGAGAGCCTCCTCTGGCTTTGCACCAAGGCATACCGCCGTGGAGTAAATTGCCAGGAGGTTATAGGCGTTGTGCTCACCAATGAGACGGCACCAAACCTCAGTTCCGTCCACCTTGAGGAGCATCCCGTCAAAGCTCTGCTCCATCACACGCGCAGTATGGTCGGCAAGGCCCTTAACGGAATAGGAAACCACCTTGGCCTTAGTGTTCTGCACCATCACGCTGCCGTGCTTGTCATCTGTATTAATGAGGGCAATTGCCTTTTCCGGCAAATTGTCAAAGAACAGCTTCTTGCAGCGGAGGTATTCCGCAAAAGTCCCGTGATAATCCAGATGGTCATGCGTAAGGTTGGAGAAAATGCCCATGGCAAACTGGAGCCCCGTCACACGGTCCTGCTCCACGCCAATGGAGCTCACCTCCATAAAGCAGTATTCGCAGCCCTTTTCAACCATCCTTGCCAGCAGACTGTTAAGGGTAATGGGATCCACCGTGGTATTTGCCGTCTCCAGCCTCTCATCATCCACATAATTTGCAATGGTGGAAAGCAGTCCACAGCTGTACCCCATGCTCTTGAAAAGCCTGTACAGAAGCGTCACAGTAGTGGTTTTACCATTGGTTCCCGTAATTCCCACCAGCGTCAGCTTCCTAGACGGATGCCCATAATACTCATCGGCAATTAATGCGAGTGCTTTGCGGCTGTTGTCTACAATATGGAACTCCACTTTATGAGATACGCTCACTTCGCCTTCGGCTCCGTTCGGTATGACAGAATACATGTTCTTGTCATCCCGAGCGAAGCGAGAGGATCCCATACCCTCCGGAATCTCTTCGCAAACTATCCCTGTGGCACCCTTGTCAATGGCGGCCTGGATGTAGGCGTGACCGTCACTCTCGTGGCCGCGGACGGCAATGAACAGGGCTCCGGGAACAACCTTCCTGGAGTCTGCGGTAATCATTGTGTAATCCCTGTAGTTCATTTCATATCAGTCATTTCCGGCACTTTGGCGGTGGGACGGAGCTCGGGGCGCCAGGTGTCATCCAGTGCATAAATCTTGTCTACAATCTCCCTTACGGCCAGGGCCGGCTTGGTGCCGCCGTAGAAGTTGCGGTGGCTGGGGTAGGAGTACACCGTGACAAGGATGGTGTACTTGGGGTCATGCTCTTCATCGGCCGGGAAAAAGCCCACGAACGTGCCCTGGAACTTCTTTCTGCCGCTGGCATCGGAGTAGGGGTCACGGCTGCCGCCGCGTTCATCGGCCGATAAAACTACGCGCGCAGTACCCGTCTTTCCTGCAACGGAGAGCTTGGCGCTGCGGAGCCTTGTGGCGGTACCGGTGTTCACAACAGCGCGAAGTGCACGGGTGACGGTATCGGCCGTGGCCGGGGAGCATATGCTCTCATTGAGGGCGCTGGGCTCGAATTTGCGCAGCACTTTGCCGTCTTTCTCAATGCTCTCCACAAGGTAGGGCTTCATCATTGTGCCCTTGTTGGCTATGCCGTTGTAGAAGGTTGCAATGTGGAGGGGAGTCACGCTTATGCTGTATCCGTAGGCGGTGGTGCCCAGGGTTGTCTTGGACCAACTGGGGGTGCCGGGACGGTTCACAACGGGGGTGCCAAGGCCGGGGATGTCAAAGTCAAAGGCCTCTCCAAGCCTGTAGGAATAGATGTGGTCAAACATCTCCTGAGGCTTGCTGCCGTAGTAATTCTCTGCCAGATACGTGAAAACGTAGTTGGAAGAGATCTCAAAGCCGTGCATCACGCTAATGTCTCTTCGGCCCGTTTCCCTCTGGTAATCAAGTATATGGACGTCCTGGTTGTATCCGCCGGGCACAAAGCCGTTGCCCGTGGGGATGGTCTGCTCCAGAGTTTTGACGTAACCGTCTTCCACAAGGGAGAGGAGAGTGACCGTCTTCATCACGGAGCCCTGCTCACCAACCTGGCGAAGGACCAGGTTTTCGCGCTCCCAAAGGGTGGTCTGGGGCGTTGCGCCGCGGGAGAGGTTCACCATTGCGCGGATGGCTCCGGTTTTAGCCTCCATAATGATGCAAATGCCGGCGCGGACGTCGTCGTCTCCGTCAATCTGGGCGCGGAGGGCTTTATCGGCAATATCCTGAAAATCCACGTTGAGGGTGGTCCTGAGGTCGTTTCCGTCCTTTACCTGGACAGTGGTGGAGTCAAGGTCCCTTACCCAGGAACCGTCGTCCGTCACCCTTCTCCACTCATAGCCGTCCCTTCCGTGGAGCTCAGAGTCAAAGCTGTTTTCCAGGCCAATCCTGTTCTGCTCCTTCACGTAGCCAATCACGCGGCGGGCAAGGGAGTCATACGGGTAGATGCGCTCCTGGTGGGCTTCCACAATGAGGCCTCCGCGGTATGCGCCCTCCTTGTACAGGGGGAAGGTCTGGACGCGGCGAAGAGTCTCCAGATCCACGTTCTTTCTTATAAGAAGGTATTTTGAGCCCTTGGCGCGGCCGGTAAGGATGGCATCGGCCCAGCCTTCGGCATTCTTTTCACGGAACTCGCCGGCAAGGGCCACCGCCAGCTGACGGGCCTTAGCCTGCCAAACGCGCTCCAGGCTGTCTTTTCCGGACTCCTTGTAGCTCTGTTTGAGCACGGTGCAGTCCATGTGAAGGTCATACAGGGGGGCCGATATTGCCAGCGGCCTTCCGTCCGTTGCCAGGATTCTGCCGCGTACCGGCACGTCCACATGCTTCTGGACAACGGGCCTGAAGAGGCCTATCACGCGGTCATCAACGGTGTAGGATGTCTGGATTTTCACAATCCAAACAATGATGGCCACTCCCAGCACAAGGAACAGCAGGGACAGGAAGAACATAACCACGTGGATTCTGTCGCGGTTTTGGATGGTGTCCTGTATTTCGCTCTTGCGGGAGCTCATTTTTTCTTTATTACCGTTGCGGGTTCGGTGGGCATTGCAGCGTCCGATCCCAGTTTCTTAAGTCTTCTTTCCGTGGCCGATGCACTCTTGATCTTCACAAGCGCGGCCTCGCTTTCAGTATGTTTGATCCTCAGCTCCTCAATGGCAGCCTTGTTGGCTCCAGCGCGGGTGAGGGTTTTGTCCACTTTAAGGCTCAGCATAATTGAGAGCCACATCAGGAGGAACACGTACATCACGTGGATGTAGTATTTGTCTGCCCTGACCTTCAGCAGCAGGTCTCCGTTCCTCAGCGCCCTGAATGCGTTCCTAACGGATAGCCAAAAGTTCTTTACGCTCATAACTATCGCTCAGGCCTCCCCACCTTCTTTTTGTTTGAGGGGGCGTTGCCCCCTATTATCCCCCGCCGCTCCGCGGGCCGCTCTGCAGAGCGGCTTGAGTCCTTCGACCCAACCTTTCCGTCATGCCCGACCTGATCGGGCATCTCCTTCTTCTCTGCCACCCTCAGTTTGGCACTACGTGCGCGGGTGTTGCCCTGGATCTCTTCCTCCGTGGGAAGGATGGGCTTACGGTTCACGGCCTCAAGGGGAGTTTCGGTGCGGCCGAAAACATCGGCCTTCACAGTTCCTTCCACGTTTCCCGTCTTGATGAAGTTTTTCACCATGCGGTCTTCCAGGCTGTGGTAAGTGATAACCACAAGGCGGCCGCCGGGTTTCAGGCTTGCCGCTGCGCCTTCCAGGAACTTCTCCAGTGAGCGCATTTCTCCGTTCACCTCTATCCTCAGGGCCTGGTAAATCTTTGCCAGAACCTTATGCTCTGCGCCCTTCGGGAGCACTTTTGCCACCGCCCTGTCAAGGTCTCCGGTAGTGGTGATGGGCCTTGAATTGGCAATTAGCTTTGCAACATTCCTTGCCCCGTCAACCTCTCCGTACAGCTTCAGTATACGCTCCAAATCTTCCGGCTCATAGGTGTTCACAACCTCTGCGGCAGTGAGCTTTGCTCCCTGGTTCATCCTCATATCCAGCGGCGCATCCTCATAGCGGAAGCTGAAGCCCCTCTCCGCCGTGTCAAACTGATGTGAGCTCACGCCGAGATCGGCCAGAATGCCGTCGAATTTTATTTTCAAATGCTCCGCATAGTTCTCTATGAAGCGGAAGTTGTTGTGGATGAGGGTGAGGCGGGAGTCCTTGAGGGCTCCTTTTATGGCGTCGACGTCACGATCGAAGGCGATGACTCTCCCGTCACCGGATAAGCGTGAAAGTATGGCAGCGGTGTGACCACCGCCTCCGAAAGTGGCATCTGCGTATATTCCGTTGGGATTTGTGATGAGGGCGGAAACACTTTCCTCCAACAACACGGGGATATGATATTCTGACATTCCTGAGACCTCCTTACTTCTTGACGGAGTGTCTCTGGGCGGAAAGTTTGAACTGATCGTCTGTCATCAGGGAAGACTCATAAGTCTCCTTGGGCCAGATCTGAAGCTTGTAACCGATTCCGCTAAGCACTACTTCCTTGGTAATACCTGCCTTTTCAAGTAACTCACCGGGGATGTTGAGCC
>JAFZML010000035.1 GCA_017553255.1 Bacteroidales bacterium
AATCCCGCCAGGTATCAGTGGTTCAGGGAGAACGGAATAATAGAGCTGTACGCCGATTGCCGCGCCGCCGGACACAACGGAAGAGCGGGCATGGATGCCGTGTACAAAAGGCTTGGAACCGTGGAGGTGGATGATTTTGTAGAGTGGGCAAAATGGCTACGGAGCCTTCCTTACGTGAAGGCCGATAAAATAGGAGTGGAGGGCTTCAGCTTTGGAGGCACAATGACTACGCTCCTTGTCACCACTGCTTCAGAGTATTTCCCATATGGAGTAGCAGGAGGCGGCGTATATGACTGGATGCTATATGACAGCCACTACACGGAGCGCTTCATGTCCACCCCTCAGGATAACCCGGAAGGCTACAAGGAGACGGCGGCAGTGAATCGCGTGAAGGATTACCCCGGAGAGTATGGCAATGACAAAGTAATGCTGAAGCTCACCCACGGCACCGGAGACGACAACGTCCACTTCCAGAATACCCTTCAGCTTATGGATGCGCTCCAAAAGCAGGGATCGGCCTTTGAGTTTATGATTTACCCTGACGGCATGCACGGCTACCGCGGCTATCAGGGAGAACATGACACCAGGGCCAGCCGGGAGTTCTGGAAGCGGTATCTGTTGGAATAAACTGCTTTTTTGGCTATTTTTGCAGTATGCAAAGCGGCTATATATGGGATCCATTACGGAAAAAGAGTGTGAGGAACACTCCGGAGGAAGCTGTGCGGCAGTGGTTCATCTCCGTGCTGCATGAGGGGATGGGGGTTCCGGAGCACATGATGGGATCTGAGGTTGCTTTCAGGCACGGTGCAAAGGAATACAGGGCCGATATCCTTGTGTATGACCGCAGCGCAAGGCCCATAATGATAATTGAGTGCAAAAGGCCGGAAGTGGAGCTTAGCCAGGAGGTGGTGGACCAGGCCATTCGCTATAACAATGAGCTGGACGTAAGGTATATGGCCATAACAAATGGAGAAAAAACCTTCATGTTCAAGCGTGTGATGGGAGGCTGGGAGTTTGTTCAGAAGGCCCCCACATGGGAGGAGATGCTGGTATGACAATAACTGAAGGGTACCTTAATCATCACATATTCAAACTTGTGAGTGATACGGCCGGAGAACTGGGCGTAAGGGCCTTCGTGATTGGCGGTTACGTCCGTGACTGCTTCCTGGGCATCCCCAACGACGACATTGACATTGTGGTTGAGGGCTCAGGGATAGAGTTGGCGGAGGCCGTTGCCGCAAAGTGCAATGCAAAGGTTTCCGTGTTCAGAAACTTCGGCACTGCCATGCTCAAATACAAGGGCATAGAGGTGGAGTTTGTTGGCGCCAGGAAAGAATCCTATGACCGCAATTCCAGAAAGCCCGTGGTAGAGGACGGCACCCTTGAGGAAGACCAGCTCCGGCGTGATTTCACAATTAACGCCATGGCCTTTTCCCTTCAGAAAGAGGACTATGGCGCGCTGGTAGACCCTTTTGGAGGCATCAAGGACCTTTCGGCGGGTATAATCCGCACGCCGCTTGATCCGGAGCAGACATACTCCGATGACCCTCTCCGTATGCTCCGCGCCATACGCTTTGCCACTAGGCTGGGCTTCACTATAGTCCCTGAATCCCTTGACGCCATGACGCGGATGGCGGGTCGCCTGAAGATTCTTTCCCGTGAAAGGATAGTTGAGGAGCTGGACAAGATGCTCCTCACGGGCAAGCCCTCCACGGCTTTCCGTCTCATGGACCAGACAGGGCTTCTGGAGCAGTTCCTGCCGGAGCTTACCCGCCTTAAGGGCACAGAGAGCGTAGACGGAATGGGCCACAAGGAAAACTTCTCCCATACCCTCCAGGTGCTGGATAACGTTGTGCTCCTTGAGAAGGAAGAAGGCCGGGAGCCCAATCTGTGGCTTCACTGGGCGGCGCTGCTTCACGATATCGGCAAGCCCTTAAGCAAGCGCTTTGTGCCCGGTCAGGGCTGGACATTCCATGGCCATGAGGTTGTGGGCGCGCGTATGGTGCCCCAGATCTTCAAGTCCCTGAAGATGCCACTAAATGAGAAGATGAAATACGTCCAGAAGCTGGTGGGGCTGCATCTGAGGCCCATAGCGCTGGTGGATGACGATGTCACTGACAGTGCTGTCCGGAGGCTCCTTTTTGACGCAGGTGAGGACATAGATGACCTTATGATTCTCTGCAATGCCGATATCACCTCCAAGAATCCCGCAAAGGTTGCAAGGCTGCGCCGGAACTTCGAGCTTGTGAAGGAGAAGATGGCGGAGGTAGAGGCCAAAGATGAGATCCGGAACTGGAAAAACCCCATCACCGGGGACTATATAATGGAACTCTTCGGCATTGGCCCCTGTAATACCATAGGCCAGCTCAAGGAAATGGTGAAGGAAGCCATCCTTGACGGCGTTATTCCCAATTCTTTTGAGGCGGCGGATTCTTTTATGCGGGAGAAGGCCGCTCAGCTAGGGCTTCGGCCTGTCATTCCGAGCGAAGCGAGAGAATCTCATGATTGACAGTTACATAGCCTATCTCCGTGATGTCCGCCGCTACTCGCCCCGGACGCAGGCTATTTATGCCGATGCTTTGGAAAGGTTTAGATCCTTCGTCGCTGACGCTCCTCAGGATGACAGTAATTGTCATTCTGACGTTAATTGTCATTCTGAGCGCAGCGAAGAATCTATTATCGGGCATCTCATCCCTTCCAGGATACGGGAATACGAAGCCCATCTCATTGCAAGCGGGTACAAGCCAAGGACGGTGCACCTTAACCTCAGTGCCCTGAGCGGCTTCTGCAACTGGCTTGTCAAGGCGGGGAAACTCACCTCAAATCCGGTCAGGGGAGTGAAGCGCCCCAAAATGGAAAAACGCCTCCCGGAGTACTACAGGGAAAGTTCCATGGAGCAGTATCTTACGGAAACCGCCCATGTGGCGGGGGAGGAGGAACTCACTCTACTTGAGAGCCTGAATCCAGAAGAACCGCTTTTCACGGAGCTTTACCGCAGGCGCCTCAGGAGGCTCATTGTGAGCATACTCTACGGTACCGGAATCCGGCGCGCGGAACTCCTTTCCCTTACCCGCAGCAGCGTGGATTTTTCCCGCGCCACTTTACGCGTTGTGGGAAAAGGAGACAAAATGAGAGAAATTCCCCTTATTCCTTCATTAACTCAGGAAATTTCACTATATTTGAAAGCAGCTAGTATGACTGAGGCGTCCACAGGCCCCCATGATCCCTTGCTTGTCACGGAAAAAGGTAGCCCCCTTTATCCGGAATACGTAGACAGGGCGGTAAAACAGGAGCTGGACGGCTACGGCATTACCGGGAGGAAATCCCCCCACGTGTTAAGGCATTCACTGGCAACGGCACTGTTGCAGGAAGGAGCAGACCTTAACGCCATCAAGGAGATGCTGGGCCACGCCAATCTTGCAGCCACGGAGGTTTATACGCACAACTCAGTCGCGCGGCTCAAACAACAATACTTAAACGCCCATCCAAGGGCAAAAAAACCAGGTAAAAATGATTAACGTTAAGTCCCTCAAGTTCGACGCAGACGAGAAGCTGCTGGACTACATCCAGAAGAAAGTTGGTAAAGTAGAGAAATTCTTCGACAATCTTGGCGACATTGACGTCACCCTTTCCCTCCTTCCGGACGCAGAAAACAAGAGTGTAAAGCTCCAGACCCGTTTCCCGGGAGAAGATCTTGTAATTGAACGCCAGGCCCGCACCTTTGAGGAAGCCGTCACAGACGCAGCAGACGCCCTCAAGGAAAAGATTGTCCGTGCCAAGGAAAAGAAATTCTCCAAATAGTGGCTGCCCAGAAGGGTTACATAGAGACCGCCAGACAGGTCCAAAACATACTTGAAGATGTCCGCAGCGGCATCTTCAAGTGCGTATATCTCCTGATGGGAGATGAGCCCTATTACCCGGACCTTGTGTGTGACGCCATTTTGGAGAACTGCCTCCAGGAATGGGAAAAGGACTTCAATGAGACCGTGTGCTACGGCGGGGAAGTGGACGCAGAAACCATTATCACCGCCGCCAGGCGTTTCCCCATGATGGCAGAGCGTCAGCTGGTTGTGGTGAAGGAAGCTCAGCAAATGAAGTCCCTGGAGGAACTTGCAATATACTGTGAGAATCCCCTGGACTCAACGGTCCTTGTAATCCTCATGCACGGGGCATCGGCCGATAAACGCAAATCCCTGTACAAGACCGTCCTTAAAACGGGCGTGGTGGTAGATTCCCCGGCCCTCCGTGATTATGAAGTCCCGCGCTGGATCCAGGATTATTACCAGGGTCTGGGGCTCAGAATCCACCCGGAGGCATCGGCCCTTCTATCTGAGAGCGCCGGCACGGACCTTGGCAAAATAGCCGTGGAAACGGAAAAGCTCCTCAAAAACCTCCCGGAGGGCGTGAAGGAGATTTCCGTAGATGACATTGAGAAAAACATAGGCATAAGCAGGCAGTTCAGCATTTTTGAGCTTACTAAGTGCCTCAGTTACAGGGAAAACGCCCGTGCGCTTAGCATAGCTTCCCATATAGGTGAGCAGCCGCGTTTCATGCTTCCCATGGCCGTGGCTCCGCTTTTCACGCATTTCAGCCGCATCCTGAAGTACCACGCCATGCTGCCGTCCCGTCCATCGGCCGGGGACGTTGCAAAGGCGCTGGGGGTAAATCCGTATTTCCTTAAGGAGTATGATGCCGCCGTGAGGAATTATCCCCTCCAGAAATGCCAGGCGGTCATTTCCCTCCTTGCGGAATATGATTACAAAGGCAAGGGCGGAGATGCCGGAGAGGCCACTCCCGCAGCACTTTTAACAGAGTTAGTAGCAAAAATCCTATCATAGAAGATGGCAATCATTGAAGTTAAGAACGTAACCAAAACCTTCGGGGAAAAGGTGGCGCTGGACAATGTGTCGCTGGATATTCCGGAAGGCAAAATCTTCGGCCTTCTTGGGCCCAACGGAGCGGGTAAAAGTACCCTCATCCGCATTATAAACCGTATCACCATAGCATCGGCCGGGGAAGTCCTGTTCCAGGGACATCCCATAACTGAGGCCGATGTAGCCCGCATAGGCTACCTCCCTGAGGAACGCGGCCTGTACCGCAAGATGAAGGTAGGGGACCAGGCAATGTATCTGGCCCAGCTCAAGGGTATGAGCGCCCGTGACGCCGCCGTGGAACTCAAGAAGTGGTTTGTCCGCTTTGACATAGCAGACTGGTGGAACAAAAAGGTGGAGGAACTCTCCAAGGGTATGGCCCAGAAGGTCCAGTTCATCACCACCGTGGTGCACAAACCGTCCCTGATGATACTGGATGAGCCTTTTTCCGGCTTTGACCCCGTGAACGTAGACCTTATCCGCAAGGAAATCCTGCGCCTGAAGGACGAAGGCGCCACCATCATCCTTTCCACCCATAACATGGAGTCCGTAGAGGAACTCTGTGAGAACATAGCCCTCATCAATAAGGGAAAGCTTGTGGTGTGCGGAGGCACTGATGAAATACGCCGCCGGCACGGGGAGGACAATGTGGAAATAGAGTACACGGATAGCACCCTTGCCCGCAAAACCATTGTGGTGTCCCGCCCGGAGGTTAACGGCACCCTGCATGACCTCATGGATAAGGATTTCACCATCAATTCCTTCAAGGAGGTTATCCCCCGCATGAACGACATTTTCATTAAACTGGTTAAAGGAGAGGAGGAATAGGCTATGAATTTCAACAAAATAGGAATAATCATCCAGCGCGAGTATCTTAACAAGGTTAAGAAAAAGAGCTTCCTCCTTATCACTTTCCTGGCCCCGGTGCTGTTTGCCGCCATCTGCATCCTTCCCACCGTCATTATGATGGGCACCAAGGAAGAGGCAAAGAAGGTGGGTGTAATAGACCGCAGCGGCATAGTGCTCCCTTATCTTGAGGACAATGATGTCACGCATTATATAGATCTTGGTGCCGATGCAGATTTCGACGCCATCAAGGCCAACCTCAAGGAAGCCGGCGTAGATGTGCTCCTGAGCATATCGGCCCTTGATCCGGAAAACAGTTCTGTGAAGGCCGATACCTACAGTGAGAAGCCCCTGGGCATGGATACCGGCAGTATGATAGAGGGCCGTATCAACGACGCCGTGGAGGCTTACCGCATAGAGCAGAGCGGCATTGCAAATCTAGAGGAGATCATGGCCGGGGTCAAATCCAACGTGAAGCTGCGCAGCTATACCATAGACGAATCCGGCAAGGAAACCATCTCGGAAAGCGGCATCTACATGGCCCTGTCCATGATTCTTGGCATTGCCATCTATATGTTCATAGCCCTCTTCTCAGGCATGGTCCTAAGCTCCGTCATAGAGGAAAAGAGTTCCCGCGTGGTAGAGGTCCTTGTGTCATCCGTGAAAGCCAGCGAACTCATGTTCGGAAAGATTATCGGCGTAGCCCTGGTTGCCCTCACCCAGTTCCTGCTGTGGATAGTGCTTACGGGTATGCTCCTGGGTGTGGCAATGGGATTCCTTGGGAAGGACAAACTTATGGGTCTCATGAGTGACGATGCCACCACTGAAATGGTCCAGCAGATGTCTCCGGACATGAACCTTCCCGGCCAGATTACCCTTGAAGACACTTTGGCTGCAGTAACGGACACCACCGCCGTCGCCGCCGGAGAACCTTCCGGCATGGAGGTGATCATGAGCACCCTCGGCAACATCAACCTGGCCCAGATTGGAATAGCCTTCCTGTTCTTCTTTATCTTCGGATACCTCCTGTATGCGTCGCTGTTTGCCGCAATAGGCAGCGGCGTGGAGAATGAAGGGGATAGCTCCCAGCTCCAGATTCCAATCACCATTCCTCTCATGCTGGGCTTTTTTGTGGCCCTGTATGCGTTCAAGGCCCCGGATAGCTCCCTGGTGTTCTGGTTCTCAATGATTCCTTTCACCAGTCCTATAGTTATGCTGGCCCGCATCCCGTTTGGCGTTGCAACCTGGGAACTTGTCCTCAGTATTGCCCTTCTTGTGGGCACATTCATCGCATGCGCGTGGGCATCGGCCAAAATCTATAAGGTGGGAATCCTTATGTATGGCAAAAAATCCACTTTCAAAGATCTGTGGAAATGGTTAAAGATGAAGTAAACGTCATACCCGGCTTGACTCACGTCATTCCCGGCTTGACCGGGTATCTCCTGCTGATAGCACTACTTGCGTCCTGCGTTCCCAAGGTGGAATACCGCCTTGTCCCCATGGACGGGCACAGGGCCGGAGCTCAGCCGGTTACAGCGGAAAATGCAGATTCAGCCCTTGGCGTATTTGAAGATGACGCCTATGTGACCCCTTCAGGGGTGCGTTATGACGGGGACAGTCCCGTGGCGGATGTGGCGGAAGCTCTCATGGAGGTACAGCCGCGCCTTGTCTCTCTCAAAACCGTTGTGGGTCACAGTGCAGGGGAGTACCTCAATCTCAGGACAGACCCTGACCTCCCGCTTGGAAACCTCGTTGCCGATGCCCTCCGGGCCTATGGCAGTGAGCTCTTCAAGGTGCCAATGGATTTTGCCGTCACAAACTTTGGCGGCATACGCGTGCCGCTTCCCAAGGGTGCCGTCACAATGGAGGACATTTCTTCAATGTTCCCCTTCAAGAACTACGTCTGCTACGTCAAAATGAAGGGAGCCTCCCTCACGGAACTCTTTGAGCAACTTGCCGGGACAAAGGCCTTCCAGGCCACGTCCGGTGCCACCATCAGGGTAAAGGACCACAAACTTGAAAGTGCCCTCGTTGGCGGTGAGCCCATAGACCCTGAGCGCATTTACAACGTAACCACCATAGATTTCCTGCTGGATGGCGGAGACAAAATAAACATAGGTGCCCTGGCCCAGGATGTAACTCTTTCAACGGTGCTCCTTAAGGAAGTTATGCTGTGGTATGTCCAGGGCGCAGAGGCCAGGGGAGAAGTAATTGAGGCAAAAGCGGATGGCCGCGTAATAATGGAGGACTAGGATATGAAAAAGTTAGTCACTTTTGCGCTGGCAGCGCTCTTTGTAATGGCCTGCGGTCGTGGCCCGGTTCTCACAATTGTACACGTAAACGACACCCATAGCCATCTTGAACCGGAACGCACCGGAGAATTCGCCGGGCAGGGAGGCGCCCTTGAAAGGGCCGCTTATGTAGATTCCGTACGTAAGGCCGATGGCCCGGAAAACGTCCTTCTTCTCCACGCCGGAGACTTCAGCCAGGGCTCTTCCTATTTCTCTGAGTTCGGCGGTACCGTTGAGGTCCAGATCCTGAACGCCATGAAATATGATGCCGTTACCCTAGGAAATCATGAATTCGACAACGGCATAGAGGCCCTTGGAGAGCTTCTTTCCGGCCTTGAAGTCCCTGTGGTTGTGTGCAACTATGACTTCTCTCCCTTCGAGATGGGTAAGTACGTGAAGCCCTGCGTGGTTGTGGAGAAAGCCGGAAAGCGAATCGGCATAATCGGAGTCCTCTGCGGCCTCAAGAATATGCTTGCCGGAGACATAGCCAACCGTATTCCTGAGTACGATATGATTCCCACCGTCCAAAAATATGCCGATGAACTCCGCGCCCACTGTGACCTTGTGATAGCCCTTACACATATCGGCTATACTGAGCACAACCCCGGAGACATCACAGACTCCATGCTGGTAGCAGCCACCCGCGGCATAGACCTTGTGATTGGCGGTCACTCCCACACCTTCCTGGACAAGCCCGTCATGGTCCGCAACCTTGACGGCAAACGCGTCCCCGTTGTCCAAACCGGCTGGATGGGCGTCAACATGGGAGAGATCCATATCCGCTAACATTTTCTCCCTTCTACTTCTCCCCTTGTGGTGGAGCTTAGTTAATTGATTATCAAGTACTTGCAAGATTCTCTAGTAGAATTATTTCTACCAGAGAATCTTGTAACTATTTATGTATCAATCACTTGGCCTCCACCGGTTTTGCTGTGGGGAGAGGGCGCCCCTTCGGTCAGTCGCCAAAAAAGGGGCTTGCCCGCTCGCTTTGCGTCTCAACTCCTCCTTTTAGCCCCGCTGGTGCGGGTCTAACGTCGTCGAACAAGTTCCGCAATGCCGGTCTGTCGCCTGAACGGGTCCAGAACAAGTTCTGACCCTTATCAGGCTCCATCCGCTCACCGCTCCCTCCTCCGGGCCCGCGCGCCCTCCCTTTTTTGACAATTCCCTCCGGGGCATCCCTCTCCCCACAGCAGCACCGGTCTAGTGCTATTGCAGTTATGGTTCGGAGATTATTTGTAAATTTGTAAAAACCGGGAAAATGGATAAAAAGGAAATATTTGAATTATTTGGTGAAGACGCTTACCGTGTAAACCATAACGGCAAGGTGTACAGGGACCTTAGAAAACGTGTGTCAAGTGCCCACAGGGCCGTGAAAGGGCTATTAAAAAAGATTGACGGCATTGCAGAACTTGAGGAGTATGTGGATTCCGGGCAGTGGCTCCGGGACTTTGAAGCCGATGAGAGGGGAGAGTTCTCCCCAAGCCTCTGCCGTGATGCCATGACTGAAGATGCCCTTTATGACCTGTTTGAAGACATCCGGACATTACGTCTGGAGATGAAACGCTTCCTAAAGGCTTAGGCAAGTCCTACGGTAACAGTACTATCAGAGAGAGTCCTGCGGAGGTTCGGAGGCCGAGGCGGCCATTTGGCTCTGAATACAATTATTTGAATAGATCGCCACTTTGGAGCCTAAGTGTATTAACGTTTTAATGGTGGATAGAAAAAGTTTGACGGTTGCCTTTGGGGTATTATTATCGATGACTCTGTTACCTTTGCAGGGGACGTGTTAGAGGAATTCGGTGAGGATTGATTCGCTTGTGTTGTCGATGCTGAGTCAGAATCGCTAAGTAATTCTGACTCCAGATTATCAAAATCGTCAATAACCGCAAATGATTTAAGGCCCTCAATAAAATTCATCACCGCCTCATATTCTTTCTTGTATGAAACTTCTTCTTTTTCAATCATCAATCTGATTTCCTCCTGATTCTTTTTGGGGGCACTGGCAAGTTCCTTTCTCAGACTGTTGACTCTTTGTCGGTGAATGACATTTGATTGCCCCTTATCTCTTCCTTCCCCAGGAATACGCCAGCGGTCTGTTTCAAAATCTGATAACGTATAGCGATATTTGCCAGGCCTGATGTCAATAACCAGATTAAAACTCACCGTTGATGCTGCTTTGGCCCACGTACCGGCATAACCGGCATCGATGTACTTAACGCCGACAGGGAGTTCAACGTCACACGCAACTTTGGTAACACCTTCGAACCGATTTGAGACATCGGCCTTATACTTCTTTTCAATTGAATAGAGGAATTCCCTTGCCAGTCCCCGCAGAGTATCTGGCGAATAAGATGAATGGATTATCTCCTGATATACAATATCTCCATTATGGTCTTGCTTGAAAAGATAGTCTCCGGTAGGGCCATTGGTATTGTATGCAATATTATAGATATTCTGACCGAAAGCTCCAAAACATGAAACGATGCAAAGTATGGTAATAAAAACTATTCTCATAAGTTTCCCTATTACAGATACTAGTATTCCATGCAAATATAGAAATAATCAACACTTTTTCCAATATATGCCCCCCTCCCGCGTATCTCACGCGGGGGAATCATTTTTCAGCGGACAGTGACATTTAATGAGTTACCAAGTCTCAATTGTTTCTTTTTTGATGAATAAACAGAAAAAACGCCCCGTGAATCTGTTTGTCAAGCCTTAGCATTTCATCTTCATGAGATCAAAGAACATAAGTACTGTTTCATCAGACTTACCTGGAGTTGCGAGTATTTGGAAACCATTCTTTTCATAGAATCCTACGGCTTCCATAAGAGCATCTACGGTAACAAATCGGCAACCAGAGACCCTGTTATCTAACAAGGTCTGTTTAATATAATTGAGGGAAATTCTACCGAAAGACCGCCCTTGATAGTCTTTTGAAACGGCAAGCCGTCCAATCTTTACAGCCGGATACGACCTCCTTCTCTTGGCATTAGGAATCTCTCTGGATAGTCGGTTCCATACAGTTTTATCAGACAGGTCACGATCCACCTTGTCGTTCAGTAATGAGAAGTATGCCACCGTTTTCCCGGCAGTATTATCCTCAAATAAATAAGTCTCGGCTAGTAATTCCAAGGCGTGATGCCTTGCATTAGGGATATTGTCATCCTCTTCCAAAAGGAAGTCATTCAAATGGTCTACCTTACAATCAAAAGGTTTTATCGGTCCCGCGTGGGGATCGAATTTAATCAGAGTTATCGCCATACACTAGAATGCAGCGATACTCTTACACCATTCGTAGTCTTTTAGTGCCTGTGCCTTCTCCTCTTCTGAAACCGGCACGACATTATGCACCGCCTTCTCAAAGCGGTAAGCATCTTCACCGGTAAGAACCGGAGTCTCTTTAATCGGTTTCGCCATTACTCTTCATTATTATGCGACAAAAATACAAAAAGATTGAATAGGTCAAAAATGTTTTCAAAAAAACTCTCCGAAAAGAGTTCGGTTTTACGGCAGCATGACAGCCAGTTTCACTCCGGCGGCGGGGCGGAGCTGACCTGTGAGTTCGGAGGTGAGGGAGATGTCAAGGCGAAGGCCGCCAAGGAGGATTTCGGTGCCGATACCGGCCTGTAGGAAGGCACCGCCAGGCCGTGTAGTGACGGGGGAATCGGCCTCTGGCGGTATCCTGAGGCGGTATCCTGCGCTTAGTGAAGTTAGAATCTGAAAGTGGCGGGAAGGCAGGGGAAAGAGGTAGCTGGCCCCAATTCTGGCCATGGTCCCGTTGGCTGTCTCCGGACTCCATCCTCTATCTGTGAAGGACATGACGCTGCGGAAGCCGCCAAGTGTTCCGCAAAGCCGGAGCTGCTCCAGAAGGTCATACGTAATGCCGGCTTCAAGGGTGTAAAAAAGGTTTGAGGGGCTGTCATCAGAGCCTTTGCCGAAAATCACTGACGTGCCGCCGCCAAGGATGAAATGCCCTCTCTGCTGGCAAAGGCCGGTTAAACTGACAAGACACATCAGTAGTGTCAGAAGGTGTTTTTTCATAAGCGTTAATTAATTTGGTTCCCGGGCAGCCAGAAGGAATCTGAGTTGCCATATGCCTGGCCCATCTTGTGGGTGTTCACTATGTCCTCCTCCGTGTAGGTGCCTGTGACTGCGCCGTCAAATGCGGCGTAGACTGTATTGCCCTTGAGCCTGTAATACGGGATTGAGGGCGTGTATAACTTCATTTTCTCACGGATATTCCGTCTGGGGTCATAGTATGCCGTTGCTCTACTGGCCGATTTTGTCATGGCTTCTCCAAAGTAATACATCCTGTAACTTGGATCTGAGGTATTTGTATAAGTTGTCTGGAACAGCTGCGTGTAACTTATGGCATAGCGTGTGTCATAGCTGTTAAGCCTGGTGAGAGATGCCTTTTTCATTTTCCAGAAGAAACGGTAACGTGTGAAATCTCCCAGCGCAAGGTACGTCTCTCCGGAGGGGAATGTCCTGATTTCAGGATTATTCCCAGAGGAGATTCCGGCCGTGGAGAACTCAAAGGCCGGTTCGTTCCAGTAGGCCACGTCCCTGAACGAATAAACAAAGTCTGCGTGATGGCCGTTATGGCCAAGGACCCAGGACAGAGCGGTCTCAATGCGTGGTCCGGCGTACTGCAGTTCATAGTAGGAGAGTTCTCCCGCAGATGTGACGGTTTTAGGCGAAGGATATACCACTACCTTGTTCTGGAGCAGGGTTGTCCTTGCCGTGGAGGCATACTCGCAGTCCCATAAAGTGGCCCCCGTGTGGTCGGTGGCTCCCGGCATGTAATTGCTTCCGTCGTGCCACCAGTGTTCATCGGCACAGGTTTCCCTGTAGAAGTCCTCCGACGGGTTCACGGCATTGATGCCGGTTGCGGCGGCAGCGGTGGTTCTTACGCAGTTTCCAAGCGTGACAGGCATGCCCGTATTGTCCCTTACAAAGATGTATGGGATGAAGCGGGACATGTTACCGTTGCTATACGGGGTACTTGCGGAACTGAGGTAATTGACCTGGCTGAACTGGTAACCTGCATAGATTATGTATTCCCTGATTACGTTCACCTTGCCCCAAAGCATTGTCATGGTGCTGCCGGTATTAATGTGGGTTATTGTTTTACCCAGGGTAATCCGGCCCCAGTTACGGAGGTCATTTGCTATCCTTATGTAGTCTATCTCGTTTGAGCTGTACTCCCACACAAGGGTATAAGGCGCATAAGTGCCCTTGGATGTGTTTACGTTGCCATGCTGGAGCACTTCCGGCTGGAGGCCCGACGATGCCGGCCAGTCATGGTAGAAGTCGTCCGTGACGGCGTAATCCGTGTTCCCGTCAAGGGTTACGGTGTAGGAGTACGGAGTGAAATCCCCGTCCGGAAACCAGTCGTTGAAAGGATTGCTCACCTTGAGCCGGACCGCCTTTGAGCAAACCTCATAGCCGGATTCCGACCGCAGTTCAAGACTTGTAGTTACCGTTTCGGACGTAAATGTGCAGGTGCCGTCAACGTTGGATCTCCATCCATCAAGGCTGTTCCAGTTTTCAAGGCATGCCGTGAAGGCGTATGTGTTTTCCAATCCGGAATACGCCCCGATTGAGGCGGAGAAACCGCTGGCGGGAACAAGCTCCAGCGTTCCCAGCGCAAGGTCTGCAGGCGCTATTGTAAGCGCGTTCCCAAACTGGTCACAGATCTTGAAGTACCCTTCGACGTCTTCACCTGTGATGGGGATGTCATAGACAGGGTTGGTATACGTGGTTCCGTCGGCGTGAACGTATTTTATGGAGGGGGCGGTGATGGATATGTAGAGATTCTTGTACTCCGCATCGGTCAGGGTGTTGTAGAGCTGGAAGGTGGCCACGCCGGCTTTTGTGACCATCACCTGGAACTGCTTGTTCACAACGTCCTGCGTACCGTTCACGCTTGTGTGATAGGTAGGTGAGTCAAAGACGATATGGATGTCGTCGGAAAGGCCGCGCAGTCCAAGGTTATTGAAGGCCGATTCTATCCTGGCCTTCTGCTCAGAGCCCATTTCCGCCATACTCGCGGAGCTGAATGTAATCATGAAGCGCTGGAATGCGTAATGGCTGGAAGGAAAGCTGGAAGTAATTGTAACGGGGGAGACCACTTTCACGGTGGTTTCGTCGGAAATGTCACCGCCGCTGTTTCCGCCCTTTACGGAATAATTCCCGTCCGGAGCGCTTCCAAGCGCCCTGAAAACGGCCGTTCCGCTGCTGGGGAAGCTTGTAATCTGGTTGGGGTTGTTGCCTTCCTGGAAAGTGTGGCTCACGTATTCCAGTCTTGCATCCTGGACGGAAAACGCCAGTTCGGAGCCGCCGAGTGAAGTCTCGAAAGGTATTGAAACCGTATTCCCCGGAGCTACGGTTATGGCCGATGTGTTTGTCCAAAGGAACCCGTCCTGCGGCGTCCCAAGCTTAAGAACTATGGAACGGGAAGTGTTCCTTATTATATTGAATCCTGATTTCATGCCCGATCCAGCCGATGAATCCAGATAAATCCTGTATCCGAACTTCCGCTGGCCGTACCCGGGTTTGGTGGCTGTTACATTCACTTTAAGATAGGAGCAGTTGGCTACCGCGGAGCCAAGGTCCAGCGCTACCGTGCTCCAGCGGGAAGCGGACGCGGTAACATCCTGGCAGTTTTCAAGGAAGTAGTATGTGACGGCCCTGGAACGGTTGCCCGAGTCCCTGAAGTTAAGGTCCTCAAGGTCATCGGCCGTGGAAGTGTCTACGGATGCGAATTTGGCCGGATCCGTCTGTTTGAAGCCTGCTCCGGATCCGGTATGGAAGTATGGTACTTCTGTATTTGAACGGGCTCCGGATACCCGGGCTGCGTTAACCGTCCAGCCGTCATCGGCCCATGCGCTCACGTCCAGAGTAATGTCAAATTTGGCGAAAAGGCGCTTTACCGGGACCGTGAGTGAAGGCGCATCCGGGTCAAGAGTTACCGTGACACGTCCGCTCATCGGCATATTGTACTCACGGTACTCAAGGTCTTCAAGGTCTCCTGCGTTTTCACAGGTGAACTTGAGATCAAGGAGTTCTTCCATTGAATATTGTACAAGTCCGCAAACCCACTTGTCCAGCTCCCGGCGTACATCTTCCACGGCATTGACTACCGCCATTACTTCTATCGGTTCACCTGAGGGCAGCGCCCAGTCAAAGCTTTTGCTGCCGGTATACTTGGCAACCGGCTGCCCGTCTACCATGCAGGGCTTTCCGGAATCGGCCCCGGAAGCCCAGAAAGCAAATAGGAAGGCATCCGTGAAGTTTTCCACTCCTGCGGTTGCAACGGACTTTGTGCGGTTGTTCTCTCCGGAGGAGAAACCTACATGTACGTTAACAAGTTCCGGAGTGTGCCTCTTGGACAGAAGTCCGGAATTGAAGTCCATTTCCTCCTCCCGGCATCCGGTACACAGCACCATGGCCAGTGTCAAAAGCGTTATCAGGTTTGTTTTCATCTTGGTCTAATCCAGTACGATATTTCCCGCTCCGTCCCAGGAGTCGTCAATTATGGGCACGATGTCGGCCATTATGATATCAGGGTCTATGTCAATTATTTCAGGGTCATTGGAACCCCTGCCGCGGATAATCACGTTGGAGGCGGCGTAGATGCAGTTTCTCTCCATCTGAGGCGCAGTGATTGCGTAATAAACTATGTCACTGCCTATTGACGCCTCGATGACAAGACGGGTGCAGCGCCGGGTCCAGCCTCCAATGGTCCGTATATCTTCGGCCTCTCCGGTGGGATTGGGGAAAGTGTAGAAAGAGTGATTGACGGTGTATGGGTTTCCGGCCGATATTACGGTGTTTATGCCGATATCTCCAAGCAGGGCATCTATGCTGCTTTCCGGGCTTTCCCCGCGATGCCACCCGCCGGTATTGTACCAGGCCTGCCGCGTCCCGGAGAGTTCCTGGAAAGAATAATCATTCCCGTAAAGACTTGTCCTGTAGGCGTTTGTAACATAGACCGAGCGCAGCGTAAATGTTTTTCCCGCAAGGTTGGGTTTGGCGCTGAAATCCACCGTGAGCCCCCTAAGATCTATCCTTGAGACAAGACGTTTTACGTTTATGGTAACGTTCTGCGCCGCTCCCTGCATGGGAGTGACGGATGCGTTTCCAAACATCAGGAGAGCCTGTTTCCGGTTGTCTCCAAGGTAGGCCACTTTCTCCGTCAGGTCATCCGAAGTCCGGACGGATGATGGGTCAAATGCTCCTGTTCCCGTGAGAGGATAGTTGACTATGGCATAACAGGTGTAGTTGCGTCCGGCTATGAGCTGCAGGGTGAGGGGAGCCTCCGTATCTGAGCTTTCACGGCGGAAGTGCCCGGCCCTGGAGTCAAAGGCAAATACGGCCCAGCGGCCTATTGCGCTCTCGTCTTCGTACGAGACTCCGGTAACCTTTGTGCTCTCGGCTCCAGAGATGGAAAACACAACGTTTACAAGCAGGGAATCGGCCTCCGGGGCGTACCAGGCAGGTTCTTCCGGAGAGTAGGGCACGGCGCAGCCGCTTAGGGCCATAAGAAGGAGAGCCGCAGGAACTGCAGACTTTAATGAAAGAAAAGTAACCATATCATATACTGTTATCAGAGCCCGTACTGTAGTTCCTGCTCTCCCCATGGATAAACTCCCACGTAGACGGTAGTCTCCTCATAATTGATTTCTATATAAAGGTCCGGCAGGTTCTTTTCCGTCCAGGTTATACCCCCTTTGTCCCGGAGTATCTCATAGAGGCTGTAAGATACCTGGAAGTCCCGGTACTCATAAAGGCCTTCGCGGGCGTACATCTCAAGGACAAGGTCGTGGTCCGCCTGACGCGGAAGATTGAATTCAAAAAGGCCGATTCCCATCTCTTCGGGGGTAACCTGGAACGGCCCCCTCACCGGAAGCCCGGTGAGGCCGTCCAGGCCGCAGGTGTTCCCCCTCACGGTGATGTAGAAGGGGAAACGCCCGTCGGCATAATCAAAAGTATCGGCACCAAGGAATTGAACCATTACGTGCGAGTACTCTTTGGTAAACTCTACAGGGACGGTGAAAGATTCCTCTTCCACCGCGGCCATGTACCCGAACCGGAATAGCGGCGCATAGTCCCTGCCCAGTGGGACGGTCCATTCTGAACCGTCCCTGAGGAGCCCTTCCTCTCCCATAAGGCCATAACCTTTCACTGCGGCCGTCCCTCTTACCGTGAAGAAGAAAAGGCCGTCGTCTATGGAGCCAAGGCTTGTTCCGGCTTCGTCAAGAAGCCTCCCCTCAGGATGGGCGTACACCGTTGTGAACACGTCCGAATACTTTTGGAAGTGTGATTCATCGGCAACGTCAAAGAAGAGGAAACTGGGGCACATGGTCCTGTCCTCCAGCACAACGGCTCGGCAGGAGACAAGAAGGCAGGCTGCTATGGGGAGGATGAGGGCTCTAGAAATCATAGGAGAGGCTGGTGATACCGTTCCAGGGATCTACTGTAATCTGTGGCTGGATACGTCCTGCCTGGAGGTCGTCGTCCTTGTCGTCGTTGTCCTTGCCAAGCATGGTGAGCTTGATGGTGGTAATCTTGTATACGTTGTTGGCAACCAGCGCGGGCAGGTCAAAGACGTAGAAAGTATCCGCGTCAAAGTCGCTGTACCCGGCGGCAGCCTTCACGTGGGCCTTTATCACAAGGCGGGTGTGCCTCTGGTCAAATGTGTCAGCGTGGGAATCCCCCGAGGTGCGGTTAGGATAGGCAAAGAGATGACGTCCCATGGCGGTGGAGGCTCCGGCTACGGTGCAGGGGACGCTCATATTCTCAAATGTGACTTCCGGGGCGCCCGATGCCTGAAGAGTGGCTTTGTTGTACCAGTAGGCGTAGTTGGTGTGCGTGGCGTCGTCTATTGCAAGCGGAAGGACGTCGGAAGCCGCAGATCCGGTAAGACCGCTCACTCCAAGCCGGGCCTTGCCCACTACGTTCTTGAGGTAGATCTGTTGGACGGTGAAAGTGGCTCCCTCCATGTCAGTGCCGCGGAAATCCACCTGGATATTGTCCAGTTGAACCATGGCCGCAAGCCTCTTGACAAAGACGTTCACGGTCTGAATCTCGCTCTCCTGGCCCGCCGTGCCGTTATTGCCGTATTTCCCCACGGTGACGGTGTTCTTGCCGGACATCACAAGGGAGGAAGGAGCATTCATTGAAAGGTCCACAAGCTCCGCCTCAAGGTTTGTGATTGTAGTGGTGTGAGGCTTGTACTTTGTGATGCGGTCATGGTTCACCACAACATAAACTGTCTTGGGGCCGGTGAAGGTTGCAATCTTCACGCTGTGGCTGGTGTCTTTCGTGAGCCCGCCCTCGAAGAAAGAGGTTTCAAGTTTGTTGTCTGAGTTGAAAACGAACACCTGGACCTTGTTTATCTGGTAGTCCTTGACCTGAACCGTGGTGGCCTTGGTGTCCTCCTTATCCATGCCGATGTTAACTGTGATTGACGCATCCGGGACGGCCTCCGGGATGTCTCCGGAGGCTACCGGAGCGTTTTTGTTGCAAGACACTGCGCCAAACGCTGCGGCCAGTGCCAGGATGATTGAAAAGCTTTTTTTCATGATGAAAACGGTTTAAGAGTTAATGTATAGGGTATCAAAATGTGTCTTCTTCACGGTTAAGCCCGTATCTCTGAATGAGGATGAAGATTTCCGGGTCAAGGTTGCCGCGGAACACATAGGAGCGGTCTTCCCGGCAAGCCCTGAGGTAGTTCTCTACGGCTTTGGAGTCATCTCCGGCACGCGCGTAGAGAAGGGCCAGCATATAGCTTACCTGTGGAGTCTTTGGGAGTTCACTAAGGATTGCCATTGCCGATGCATTGTAGTCCAGGGACACGTATGCAATGGCCGTATTGTAGTCACGGTAATCCCTGAGGCAGGTAAGGGCCTTCTCATACTCCCTTTCCTGCAAAAGCCTTACGCCTCTCATATAGAGCGTATCCAGCTCCGTGGTGTGGACGGTGTCTTTTACCATGCCCTTCCGGTGCAGGAAGAAGTCGAACCTCACTGTGCGCAGCCTCGGGTAAAGGTTTTCCCTCATGTACCTATACCAGCTTTCGGCCTGCATCCCTCTCTCACGCTCGTCAACATCGGCGGTCTCCAGGTGCTTTATGAAAAGAAGTTTGTCGGTGGAAGTCATCACCGTGTCCTCATCCACGAGGACGCCAAGGTATGGCCAGTTCTCGCCGCTGGAGCGTGAGAGGAAGGGAATAGAGGCTGGTATATTATGGCCGATAGATTCCTCTCCGGCGTCATCTACATTCACAGAGAAGGAGTTACGCTGAACGGAATCCCTCCAGTGCCGTATGAAAGAATCGAAGTAGGAGGCTACTGCGGCAGCCCTTTTCAGGGCCAGTTCACCGTTTGAGCGCACGGTTCCCTCAGGGGATGCCGATGCGGAAATCACTATGCTGTCAAGGTCATAGGTGGTGTTCTGGAGCAGTTCCAGGATATTTCCCCGGATGCGCCCCATCTCAGTGGCGTTATGGCCAAGCGAAAGGTCAATGCTGCTGCTGCCCTGCGCAAAGTCCACGTAGCAGGCGGTGTTTGCCGCCGCCTTTCTTTCAAGAACGCGGCTCAGGTACCTCTCCCTTGTATCCACAAAGGCCGAAAGGGAACTGATATAGAATGTAAGCGGCTCAGAGCGGGGCATGGTGTAGAGGTGCTTCTCCTGCTCAAAGATGTCCCCGGAAAGGACTATGTCCACTTTCCTGAGCCTTGGCCTTGTACGGATACTCTGCGTGTACTGGTACACAAAGTTGCCGTCAATGTCACGTAGAACCGTGTCAAGACGTATGCCCTCCGTCAGGATGGGAGCCTTCACCAGCTCCTGGAACTTCTCACCCCTCTGGTGCCAGCGCCTCTCGTGATAGTACCTGCGGTGCCAGAAGGTATAGTGCCTGATTGCATCCGCCTCCGTAGGGCCGAATAGGGAGTGGAAAGCGGTCTCCGATACAAAGGAAGAGTCTGTCTTGTATTTGTACAGTTCCGGGAGGTTACGGGCTATCCAGATGTTGAGGTTTCTCCAGTCTATGAAGGCCGTAGTGTCCGTTATAATTGATCGTAAGTACTTGTCATAGAGCTCATAACCCCGTAGCTGACGGGAGCGGAATTCGCTTCCGGTTATGATAACCGGCTCCAGCCTCACGCTGTCTTCCAGGATGAACATATCAGGGTAAAACTGGAGCTGCCAGCGCGTATCCATCATCTCCTCCGGAACTATCACCTCAAACCTCAGGTCCACCCTTCCGTGCCTTTCGGCCACATTGCGGAAGCGGGCGGTGATGACGGCGGCGTTGATAACGTCGTGGGCCACCATCTCACCGGATTCCTCGTCCTTCACGGCTTTCATAAGAAGGAGCGTCTCTCCGTTTTCCCCAGTCACCGTAATGGTGTCCCTTGGGGCCGATGCTATGACTTTCCTCTCTTCGGCAATCTCTCCGCGGGAGAGGGCAAGATGGGCCTGTAGCTGCTCAGTCTCCACCTTCTGGATCTTGGTGGTGGACCCGCAGCCCCCAGTTAGTGCAATGAAGGCTATAATGCAAAGTGCTGCTGACAAAGACTTTCTCATACGCCACCTGCATTAAAAGATTAGCTGGATTGCTATCCTTGCATCCGGAAGTATGAAGGCCTTTGCACCTTCTTCTGTCCTTACGCCGCAAAGGGGACAGGCATAGCGGACGTACTTCTTGTAGCCGCCCCAGAAGCCAACTCCCAGATCAAGGTTCCAGAACTCGCTCAGCATTATGGAATAGCCCCCATAGGCTCCAACGCCCCAGGCGTCTCCTTCCTCGGCCTCACGGCTCCATATGCCGCCTATATTGTATACGGAGTACCGGGCGTCTCCTCCGGCCCACCAGCCGGAGTACACGTGCCAGGGCCACCAGCGGGCTCCTGCCCACCAGGAGTTCTGCCTGGCCTCAAACTGAGTTTCTTTGTCACCGGCCTTGAATGTCCAGGGGTTGAGCTCCGCTCCCACGTGCACGGAGACGTGCTGGGAAACGGCTATGGAGGCCTCGGCGTTAATTGTTCCAAGTGAGATCCAGTCTACGGCGTTTGTCCCAACGGCAAAACGCTGGGCCTGCGCCTCATGGAATGCCGTGAGGAGGGCAATCACAATAAGGAATATGCGGATTCTTTTCATCCCTTTTTCTTCTTTTGACGGCAAAGGAATGAAGAAAAATCCGTAAAGGAAAGATGAAACGTTTCATTTTTACACCCCTGTAACCTTCTGATTATCAGTTGGTTACAAGGGTATAATGAAACGTTTCCCCGGGGAAAACGGCTAAGTGGCTGAGTAGTAGAAAATTACGCGCTCAAAAACCTACAGAATATTCATGGATTGTTCACGAATTTTTTCAAGTTCGTCCTTCATTTTCACCACAAATTGCTGTATTCCTGCGTGATTTGCCTTGGATCCGGTGGTGTTTATCTCACGGCCCATCTCCTGGATTATGAATCCAAGCTTCTTGCCGGGGTAGGGCTCGGAGTCTATCACTTCCATGAAATATTTGCAGTGCTGGCGAAGGCGCACCTTTTCCTCGTTGATGTCATATTTCTCCAGGTAGAAGATCATCTCCTGCTCAAAACGGGAAGGGTCTGCCTTCACGGAAAGGTCCTGGAGGGCCTTGCCAAGTTTTTCCCTTACGGCCTGTATCCTCTCTCCTTCAAGGGCTTCCACCTCATTATAATAGGAGAGGATGTTGCCGATGCGGGAGGTTACATCGGCATAGAGGGCCTTGCCTTCAGTTGCCCTGTAGGCGCAAATCTGCTTCAGGGCTTCCTTGATGCCCTTTTCAACCAGCGGCCAGTTGTCTTCAGTTATTACATCTGCCTTTTTTGTGTCCACTACGTCCGGGAGGCGAAGGACGGCGTTTGCAAGGATGCTGGCCGTGCCGGGGTCCTTGAAGCTCATCTTGGCCATCCAGGTTTCTGCGCTCATGGCTCCAACAACGCTTTGCCAGTAGTCATGGAAGGCTTCGGTGTTAATTGTGTGGTTGCCGCCTTCCTGGGTAGGTTCCCAGTTCAGGAAAAGGTCTATGGTGCCGCGGACAAGGGTGTCTGCAAGCATTTTTCTTACCACCAGGTCTTTATCTTTGGGAAGGAGGGAGCTTTTGATATTGATGTCGGCACTCTTTGAATTGAGCGCACGGATTTCCACGGTAAGTTTTCCTCCCTGGAGGAGGACTTCGGCCTTGCCATAGCCGGTCATGGATTGAATCATGATTTTGCTGTTTTGGATACAAATATAGCTTTTTTTCCTTATATTTGTAAGAATCAAAACCACTAACTATGTCATTCACGCTTATAGACCTCCCTTACGCTCCTAGTGCCCTGGAGCCCGTTATCAGTGCTTCCACAATAGGTTTCCACCACGGAAAGCATCTGCAAACCTACGTCAACAACCTGAACGGACTCATCCCCGGCACTCCCTGGGAGAATCTTCCGCTTGAAGACATAGTGAAGCAGTCCACAGGCGGCGTATTCAATAACGCCGGCCAAATCCTCAACCATAACCTTTATTTCCTGCAGTTCCAGGCTCCAAAGGAGGGTAATGTCCCGGTTGGTAAGCTTGCCGCACAAATCAATGAGCAGTGGGGGAGTTTTGATGAATTCAAGAAGGCCTTTGCCGCCGCCGGAGGTTCGCTCTTCGGAAGCGGCTGGGTATGGCTTGGTGCAGCCCCTGACGGCTCTCTCCAGATAACCCAGGAACCCGGCGCGGGCAACCCCGTCACCAAGGGCCTGAAGCCCATCCTTACCTTCGATGTCTGGGAGCATGCGTATTATCTTGATTACCAGAACCGCAGGCCGGAATACATAGGCCAGCTCTGGAGCATCCTGAACTGGGAAGAACTTGAAAAACGCTATACCAAATAGACAATTATGATAGTAAGGTCTTTCTATCTCAAGAAGCAGTTCGCCGGCCATATAGCGGCCCTTTGCACGGAAGACGTCATAGCCGTCATTCGTCCTGAAAGGGCCATAGAGTCCCTGTTCTCGGAAGCTATCGGCATTACTATAGACCAGAAAAAGAATGCCCAGGCCCAGATGGAATCCATCAAGGCGTATTTCTACTCCCTAGAGCAGGATCCCGCATACCGTGAAAAGGTGGACAGCACTCTGGAAACCTTATCCGGTTATCTACGTGAGGCAATGTATGTCCAGACAAGCCGTGGCGCCATCCAGGATTACGTGATGGCAAAGTGCGCCCGCCTGTGCGCGGAGGCTATCGGCCTTAAAGCTCACAGACCCCTTCTGGACGGCACTGAGCTCATGATTTGCCACTCTGTCCAGCACTTTGACTGGCAGGAATCCCAAGCTCAAATCCGTCAGCGCTGCGTGCCTGGCCAGATTATCCCCGGCGGGTACGGCAGGCTCACTACCGGCTATATCGTGAGGGTGGGGAAGGACGGCGCCCATCTTATGGCATCCCTCATTGGCGCCACCCTTGAAGCGGAATCCATAGAGTTTTACGTAGACGGCAGGGCTTTTCCCTCAGAAGCTGCCATGACCTACGACGAAGCCGCCCATTACTGCTCCCAGGAGCACGCCGCGTTTGCTTCATCGGCCGTGTGGCCCGCAAAGAACGCCGACATTCCCATTGTGGTAAAGGATATCACGGATCCCGCTTTTGAAGGCACGCTTATTTCCGGAACGTCCTCCCATGCTACGGCCGTGATTGCAGACAAAGACCTTGATCTTATTACTGTCTACGGAACAGGCCTCCTTGGCCGCGTAGGTATGTCTGGGGCCATTTTCTCCTGCCTGGCCCAGTCTCACGTGAACGTGCGCTTCATTGCCCAGACTTCCTCTGAGTACAGTATTTCATTTGCTGTAAAAAGTGAGGATAAAGACCGCTGCGTATACGCCATCCAAAGCCTCTTCAAGGACAATCCTTTACTCCCGCTTGATGACGTTGTAGTTGCCAATCAGAAGGTTGGCATTGTCACCGTCTTCGGCAGCCGTATGAGGAATCTTCCCGGCACCTCCGCCGCCGTATTCGGCAAGCTTGGCGCTGCCGGTATTAATATAATAGCATCGGCCCAGGGCGGTGAGGAACTCTCCATCTCCGTGGTTGTAGACGCCGCCAGTACGGACAAAGCCGCAGAACTTCTGAAATAAAAAATGGAGGCCGTAGCCTCCATTTTTTATTTGATGATACCTTCTTCCTTGAAGACTTTGGTGAGGGCTTCAACGGCGCGGTCTACCTGCGCACGGGTGTGGGTGGCCATGAGGGAGAAGCGGATAAGGGTGTCCTGAGGGGCGCATGCCGGCGGGATAACGCTGTTGATGAATACGCCTTCGTCAAAGGCACGCTTGGTCACGATGAAAGTCTTCTCAAGGTCACGGACATAGAGCGGGATAATGGGGCTCTCAGTCTCTCCAATCTCAAAACCGGCTTCCTTGAAGCGGCGGAGGGCGTAGTTGGTTACGTCCCAGAGGTTGGTGATGCGCTCAGGTTCTGCCTGAATGATACGCAGGGCTTCGCGGGCCGATGCAGTAGCTGCAGGGGTATCTGAAGCCTGGAAGATATAGGTGCGGGCGGTGTGACGGAGCCAGTTGATGATGACGCTGTCGGCGGCGATGAAACCTCCAATGGCGGCAAGGCTCTTGGAGAAAGTGCCCATAATAAGGTCAATGTCCTTGGTAAGGCCGAAGTGGTTGCACACGCCGCGGCCCTGTTTGCCGAATACGCCAAGGCCGTGGGCCTCATCCACCATAATCACAACGTTGTCATACTTGTGCTTGAGCTCCACAATCTCAGGGAGTTTGGCAAGGTCTCCTTCCATGGAGAAAACGCCGTCTACCACAATGAGCTTGACAGCCTGCTTGGGGCAGCGCTTGAGGCAGCGCTCAAGGTCCTTCATGTCATTGTGCTTGTAGTGAAGGCCCTTGGCAAAGCTCAGGCGGCGGCCGTCCACTATGGATGCGTGGTCACGGTCATCGCAGATGATGAAATCGTCCTTGGTGAGGAGCTGGGGGATTACGCCGCTGTTCACGGTGAAGCCGGTAGAGAATACAAGGGCCTCATCCTTGCCCACGAATTCGGCCAGTTCCTTTTCAAGCTGGACGTGGATGTCCAGGGTTCCGTTGAGGAAGCGTGAACCTGCGCAGCCGGAGCCGTATTTCTTCAGGGCTTCGATGCCTGCGTTGATTACGCGTTCATCTCCGGTAAGACCTGTATATGCGTTGGAGCCGAACATCATGATCTTGTGACCGTCCATGGTGACCTCGGTTCCCTGTTTGGATGTAATCTGGCGGAAGTAGGGATAAATACCCTTCTCCATCATCTTCTGGGGAAGGTCATATTTTGCCAGTCTGGCGTGTAAGAGTCCCATTTTTCAGTAAGGTTTTAGTTACATTTTATCGTACAAAATTACTAAAAAAAATTTTAAAGCAAATATATGTCGTTTTTTTAGTAACTTTGGGGGTTAATATATTATTATGGAAGAGCGTAAACTTAACTTCATTGAAGAGATAATTGAGAAGGATCTCGCAGAGGGAAAAGTAGATTCCATTATCACCCGTTTCCCTCCGGAGCCCAACGGATACCTCCACCTTGGCCACGCCAAGAGCATCTGCCTTAACTTCGGCCTGGCCCAGAAATACGGCGGTAAAACCAACCTCCGCTATGACGACACCAACCCCACCAAGGAGGACACAGAGTACGTAGACTCCATCAAGGAGGATATCCATTGGCTTGGTTTCCAGTGGGAGAAGGAGCTCTATGCGTCGGATTACTTTGACCAGCTGTATCAGTGGGCTGAAGAACTCATCCAGCGCGGCCTGGCATACGTAGATGACCAAACCCAGGAGGAAATCCGCGTTAACCGCGGCACCGTGGACAAACCCGGCACCCCAAGCCCCTGGAGAGACCGCAGCGTAGAGGAAAACCTCAGGCTCTTCCGTGAGATGAAGGCCGGAAAATACGCAGAGGGTGAAAAGGTGCTCCGCGCCAAGATAGACATGGCCCATCCCAACATGATGTTCCGTGACCCTCTCCTTTACCGCATCAAGTTTGCACATCATCACCGTACCGGAGACAAGTGGTGCATCTATCCCATGTATGACTTCACCCACGGTCAGTGTGACTCCATAGAACATATTACGCACTCCATCTGCACGCTGGAATTTGACGTCCACAGGCCTCTCTATGACTGGTTCATAGAAACCCTCGGCATTTACCCCAGCCATCAGTATGAGTTTGCCCGTCTCAACCTTACCTATACTCTTATGAGTAAGCGCAAGCTTCTGGAACTGGTCCAGAAGGGCCTTGTGAGCGGTTGGGATGACCCCCGTATGCCCACCCTCTGCGGTGTCCGCAGGCGTGGTTATACCGCCAATGCCCTCAGGATGTTCTGTGACAAGATTGGCGTGTCAAAGCGTGACCAGCTCATGGATATCCAACTCCTGGAGTGGTGCGTAAGGCAGGATCTCAATGAGCGCAGTAACCGCTACATGGTGGTCCAGGACCCTGTGAAGCTCACCATCACCAACTGGCCTGAAGGCAAGGTGGAATGGTTTGACTGCCCGCTTAACCCCGCAGATCCTGAAGGCGCAAAGCGCAAGGTTCCCTTCACCGGAGACCTCCTCATTGAAAGGGCAGACTTCATGGAGGACGCACCCAAGAAGTTCTTCCGCCTTAAACCGGACGGCGAGGTTCGCCTCAAATATACTTACATCGTAAAGTGCAATGAGGTAATCAAGGATGAAAACGGGGAAGTGGTGGAACTCAGGTGCACCTATGACCCTTCACCGGAATACCGTCCCGTAAAGGGCACCATCCACTGGGTAAGCGCTTCCCACGCCAAGGAACTGGAGCTCCGCAATTATGACAGGCTGTTTACTTTGGCCGATATGTCACAGGTCCCGGAGGATATGGATTACAAGGATTTCCTCAATCCGGATTCCCTCATTATAGGAAAGGGATACGCAGAGCCCGCCCTTCTTGAAGACAAGTCCGGAATTGCCGTCCAGTTTGAGCGCACGGGTTATTACGTTCAGGACAAGGACTCCACTCCGGAGCACCCCGTCTTCAACAAGACCACTGCCCTGAAAGACTCTTATAAGCCTGAATAATGAGACACACTCGCTTCGCTCGGTGTGACAATGTCATACCGAGGCCGTAGGCCGAGCGTATCTCATACCACATGAGCACAAAGCCAGTCATATCGGATAGCAGCAGAAGGATAGCGAAAAACACTATCCTTCTGTATTTCCGTATGGGCGTGATGATGCTGATAGGCCTTGTCACGTACCGTATCATACTCCGGGCGCTGGGAATAGAGGATTACGGCGTTTACAGCGCTGTGGGCGGCGTGGTCACCATGGCTATGCTGGTGATGAACACGGTGGCATCGGCCGTTCAAAGGTACATAACGGTTGGCCTCGGTAAAGGCGATACCGCCCGCCTAAAAACCATTTTCGGCACATCCCTGGCAGTGATGGCGGCGTTCTGTCTGCTTATCGTTATCCTGACGGAAACCGCCGGAGTGTGGTACCTCTCTCACAAGATGGTAATCCCTCCTGAGAGGATGGGTGCAGCCACAGTGGTGCTTCATACATCCCTCCTGGTGCTCATCATCAATCTCATGAGCATTCCCTTCACGGCCGATATCAATGCCCATGAGCACATGGGCGCCTATGCCGTTATAGCCATCCTGGAGGCTGTTCTGAAGCTCTCCATTGCCGCGGCGGTATGGTATTCACCCGCCGATAAACTTGTGGTATACGCCTGGCTCCTGGTTGCGGCGGCGCTTCTTTCAAGGGGTGCATACGCCGCTTATGCGCTGGCCCGTTTCCCGGAGTCCCGTACTCCCTGGAAGGCAGAGGGTGCCCTGGTGAAGGAAATGGGCGCCTTCGCGGGCTGGAACTTCCTTGGAAGCGGCGCGTATATGCTTAACACCCAAGGCATTAACCAGCTCATGAACCTGTTCTTTGGCGTTGGGATGAACGCCGCCAGGGGAGTGGCCGATAAAGTGGAGCAGGTCATCCGCCAGTTTGCAACCAACATTGCCCTGGCCCTGAATCCAGCCCTCACCAAAGCCTATGTTGGCGGCAACAGGGAATATGCCTTTGAGCTTGTTTGCAAGGGTTCAAAATACTATTTCTGGATATTGTGGCTGCTGGCCATGCCTTTTTTTACTGATGCCGATGTCATCCTTTCCCTGTGGCTTGGCTCAGTGCCCCCCGAAGCAGCGTTTTTCACCAAGCTTACGCTGCTGTGTTTCGTGATAGATTTCACTCCCGGAACGCTTAATGTTCTGGTTCAGGCCGGCGGGCGTATACGGAAGTATTATCTCTGGACCAGCCTTACGGCCAGTCTGGCATTCCCAATCACATACGTGGCATACCGCCTTGGCGCTCCCGCCTGGATTGGCTATGCCGCTTTTGCCGTGATTTATCTTGTCAAGTCTGTGGTCATGATGACTGTGGCTCATCAGGAAACCGGCCTTCCCCTTGGACAGTATTGGAAGAGGGGACTGTGGCCTGCCATTGCCCCAGGGCTCATGTCACTCATTATAATTTCATTCATCCCGGATGTTCTCCCTCCTCAGTGGTGGCGTTTCCTTGTGACTGCCGCCATAGGCACTGTGTCAATGGCCACTGCCATCTGGCAGGTTGGCCTCACAGAAGGGGAGAAGGCCTTTGTGAAAAGTAAGCTGCCGTGGCTCAAAAAGTGATTTATACCGTCCTCACGGGCGGCTATGACCGTCTTGAACAGCCCGCTGCAGTGTCTCCGGACTGGGATTACATCTGTTTTGGAGACCATGAAGGAAAAGACGGCGTATGGCAGCTAAGGGCCATTCCCTTTGAAGGCACTCCCGTAATGCGCGCCCGCTGGGCCAAGATGCACCCTCACGTTCTTCTTCCGGAGTACTATCTCTCCGTTTTCATGGATGCAAATCTCCAGATTGCGGCCCCGGAATTCTATGAGAGATTGCTGCTGGCAAAGGCCGAAATTGCCATTCTGCAGCACCCTGAAAGGGACTGTGTGTGGGATGAGCTACGCTACTGCTACCTTAAAGATAAGGTGAGCACTGCAACCGCCGTGAA
>JAFZML010000036.1 GCA_017553255.1 Bacteroidales bacterium
AACGGGAGAAAGGCAAACATCCATGTACTGCCCGTGCCAACTCTCAAAAATGTTCAGCCGGACGGTGCCGTCTATAATGGAGACAACACCCCATTTGCCGTTGAGGCCCCAGTGATAATTGGGGTTGGTGGTGTCGTCATTTTCTCCGGCTATCGCCAGCGGGAAGCCGCCGTCGGCAAATTGGACATACACGGCGCCGCCTTCCTCCAGGATACTCCACTTGGGGCTGCCTTCAACCACATACACTTCTCCTCCGGAAACACCGTCATTGTAAATGCGCGCTGCGGGTTCGTCTCCTTCCGCCTTAGGCTCGTCAATGCCAAGGGTAATGGTCAGGGAACCGTCGGCGCCGAAGGTGATGGTGTCATTGGTCATAATGGCAGGTATTTCACCCTCTTCCTCTATGCAGAAATACTCCCAATACTCATCGGGCGTTCCGCTCCAACCCAGGTCTGAGACCTCGAAAGTCTTCCCGGAAAGGGCTGCCGTGGCTGCTGCCGCCGTAGGCGCTTCCACCGCCGGCTCCTCAAAGTAGTCCGGAACAAGAGTCACATAGAACCACTGAGCGTCGGTCTGCTGATAGCATAGGCTGAAGGATTCGGCATCAATGTCGCTGATCCTGTGCCTGGCGTTTACTGCCTCATTTCCGCCCAGCATACCGGGGAAACCGCCGTCTGAGAACTGGACAAACTCATCATCCCCTTCCTTCACATAGGACCATTTTTCGTTTCCGGTAACAGTCACGGCGGCCTGCCAGCCACCATCCACGTCATCGTTGTAGGTGCTGGTGCTGCCGCCAAGGTTCAACTCAAACGCTCCGCCCTTCTTGAAGGTCATACGGATATTTGCCGCCTGTGCGGGAACTTTCTCGTGATAATCCCAGGGGCCATCATCGGGATCCACGCCTGCCCAGCCATAGTAACGGATCTTCCATGTTTGGGAGATAAGGAGATTCTCCGTAGCGCTGAGGGTGGGGTCGGTTGTGCCGATGGTGAAGCTGAAATCTGCAGGGTCGCTCTGCCCGCTGGTTCCGTATGCAATGACATTGCCGGTGTAATTACCGCGAACCGTATAATTCTTTGTCACTTCACGGTCTGTGAAATTTGTTTTATTTCCGGCAGGATCAACCACCGTCCAGTAAGGAGACAGTCCGTTTGCCGTGAACTTAAATACAACGTCACCGGTTTCTGCGTTTGCCGTGACAGAGAACATATCCGCCGTAAGGACTGGTTTTTCTGCTGCGGTTTCGGTATTTGTTGTTGCAGGTTTGCCGCATGAAAGGGCCATTAACGCACCCATGACGGCGATGGTTAAAAGTTTAAAACAGCTTTTCATGGTTATAATGTATTAATAATTGTTTTGTTTCAATGTCCCTTCAGAGCGGTCTATCTCCGTCTGGGGGATGGGAAGGTAGCGCTTTGCGGCGCTGTAACCCTTGGCGCCCAGCACCTCGTCGGCCTTGTCAAAGCGGACAAGATCGAAGAAGCGGTGGCCTTCAAGGGCAAACTCCAGGCGGTATTCGTCCAGGAGGTTATCCAGGGTGGCCGCTTTTGCCGATACTCCGGCGCGGTCACGCACTTGTTTGAGGTAGCCGTCGGCCTGGGCCTGGCTTCCGCCGGTGCGCACCAGCAGTTCCGCAGCGCGGAGAAGGGCCTCAGAATAGCGGTAGATGCGCAGGTTGTAGCGGAAGTTAAGTTCCGGGCTGTTGGAGCCTATATAATTGGAATAACCGTCGGCGCGGCCCATATATTTCTTGTTGAACATTCCGGTGTCTCCCTGGCGCGGGTTGTACTTTTCACCGGCAAGGGCGTCCGTTTTGAAGTCCATGATGGTAGCGTCACGGCGTTTGTCGGCGGCATCATAGGCAGCCTTCAAGGCAGGACTCACCGGGCCGAAGCCATAGCCCTCGCGGGCAAAACGGGTACCCTTATAGGAGTCCGGGCACACAAAAGTGGGGTAGATTGTTCCGCCGGGGGCAAAGATATCGTCCCAATCCCTGTTGGAGGGGTTGTCGGAGTAATTGATTTCCCAGATTGACTCGCAGTTCCATTCTCCCTCGTCCGTCCAGATGTCCTCGAAGGAAGGTGTAAGGGCGTAAATACCCGAGCCGATTATTTCCTGAAGCTGCGAAAGCACGCTGGAGTAGCGGGTTTCGTCCTTCTTGAGCATCACAACGTCGGCCCTTAGCATATAGGCCCCAAAGCGGTTGACGCGCCCCACCTGGGTAAGGGTAACGGCTTCCGGAAGACGGTTCTCGGAAGTGCACCAGTCAAGGTCTTCGGCAATCTTGCCGTAAAGCTCATCCTCCGACACCTGAGGCACGATGTAAGGAACGTCCTTTCCGTCGGGATTCACGGCATAATATGGCACAGAGCCCCAGAATTTCCACAGGATGTGGTAGTAGAAGGCCCTCAGGAACTTTGCCTCGGCCACATAACGG
>JAFZML010000037.1 GCA_017553255.1 Bacteroidales bacterium
AAGGTATATCCCACCGGCGGCGGACTGCGTTTCTATAAGTTTGTGTTTGAGGGCGGCACATCTGGCGGCGGAGAGTCCGGCGGTGAAGATCCAACCCCGGGAGAATCGGCCGACCTTGAGTGCCCTACGCCTCCCACGGTGGCAACGGTTGACCCTACCCAGATGGTGGGCTTTGCGGCCGCCAAGGGCGTTACAGGTGGCGCTGGAACGGGCGCCAAGACCTATCACTTCAACAACGGAAAGGCTCTCCAGACCTGGCTGCTGCAGCGCACCAAGGATGAGAAGAAGGGTGACAATACGCCCGTAACCATCTGGCTCAGCGGTACTTTCAAGAGCGACGAAGGCCGAGACTTCTCATCGGCACACCCCTGGTTTGACGTGAAAGACGTTTCCAACCTGAGCTTTATCGGCACAGATTCCTTTGTGATGGACCAGATTGGCATCTTCTGCGTCAGGGCCAGCAATATCATAATCCGCAACATCAATTTCCAGCAGCCCAAGGCCAATAACGGTGCCGATGCCGTTTCAATGCAGGAATGCGACGGCGTGTGGGTAGACCACTGCACCTTCACTTCCCTGAACCAGACCAAGGACTACGAGGACGGCTCCACGGATGTGACCCACGGCTCCAAGAACGTTACGGTTTCATGGTGCAGGTATATCAAGACCCAGAAGAGCTGCCTGGTGGGCCACTCCAACAACCAGAGCTCGGACTCCCAGATCTCCGTAACCTTCCACCACAACTGGTTTGACCAGTCTTCTTCACGCCATCCCCGCGTACGTTTTGGCGTGGCTCACGTGTACAACAACCTCTATGATGGCTGCACCACCTACGGCGCAGGAAGTGCCTACGGAGCAAAGGTTCTTGTGGAATACAACTATTTTGACGGCGTGCAGCTTCCTACGGACATCTGCACCTATCCCGCCAAGGAGAGCAACGAATCCAACCTCCAGGGTTCTGTGGCCGGTTACCTCTATCCTACGCAGAACATCTACGTGAACCGTCCCGCAAAGGCCAAGGACCCGTATCCGCTTTCAAACGTCCAGTACACCAAGTACAACGGCAGCACAATTACTCCTCCTCTCACTTATGCCGATTTCAAACCCGCGTATGACTATACCGTCACCGCCGTCGAGGATGTTCCTGCAGTAGTGAAGGAAAACGCCGGTTATGGAAAGCTTGGATTTACGGAGGCCCCCATTGCTGTGGACAACGCCGGAATTGATGAGTTCAACGGCACGGATGAAGACCCCGTGAACCCTGACCAGGGTGACGAAGATGAGCCTTCAGAGCCTTCAGGCCCCGCTTCCTACACCCTTTATGCAACCGGCTCCAAGGCCATTGCCACAACAGGGGGCAATTACTTCACTTACAGCACTGATACCGCCGATTTCCGCAGCCCTTCCGCAACGTCTTACAACGGACCGTTCACCATTGGCGGCACGGAGTATTCCTTTGGCGTAAAACTGAACAGCAGCGGATACGTGAGCTTCACTACATCGGCCACCCTCAATACCACCGTGCAGTTCTATTTTGCCAGAAGGAAGGAGTCAGATTCAAGCGCCAAGATTCAGCTTGTACCGGCCGAAGGTGACCCTCAGGAGTTCGAGACCCCCTTCACAACTTACGGAGACTCCGGCGAAATAGCGCTTGAAAAGGGCAAGGCGTACACCATCAAGCAGAAATCCAGCGAGCAGGGACTCATCCTTGTAAAAGTAACGGAAACGGAATAATACTAAAATCAACATAACATGGAAAGACTAAACCGCACGTCTGCACCGCAGGCAAAAAAGTACACCGAGAAAGTGATTCAGTTTGGCGAAGGCAACTTCCTCCGCGCATTCATTGAGTGGATTATCTGGAAGACCAATGAGAAGACGGACTTCAACGGCTCAGTAGTGGTTGTACAGCCCATTGAGAAGGGCATGGTTTCCTGGCTCAATGAGCAGGACGGCCTGTATCACCTCAATCTCCAGGGCCTCCAGAACGGCCAGCCCGTGAACAGCCTGGACCTTATTGACGTCATCTCCCGCGGCCTTAATCCCTACGAGGATTTTGAGGCATATCTGAAGCTGGCCGAGCAGCCGGAAATCCGCTTTGTGATTTCCAATACCACAGAGGCCGGCATTGCCTTTGACCCTGCATGTAAGCTTACAGACAAGCCTGCAAGCTCCTATCCCGGCAAGCTCACCCAGCTCCTGTATCACCGCTTCCAGTTCTTTGGCGGAGCAGCGGACAAGGGCCTTATCATCTTCCCCTGCGAGCTTATCTTTGAAAACGGAAAGCACCTCAAGGAATGCATCCGTGAGTACATCAAGCTCTGGAACCTTGGCAATGAATTCAGCGCATGGTTTGAGAATGCATGCGGCGTGTACTCAACCCTTGTAGACCGCATTGTGCCCGGTTATCCCCGTGACACCGCCGCAGAGCTCTGCGAGCGTGCCGGTTATGACGACCACCTCCTTGACAAGGCCGAGATTTTCCACCTGTGGGTGATTGAGGCTCCGAAGGAAGTGGCTGCAGAGTTCCCGGCCGACAAAGCTGGTCTCCATGTGCTGTTTGTCCCTTCAGAGGCACCTTATCATGAGAGGAAGGTTACCCTCCTCAACGGTCCCCACACCGTACTCAGCCCCGTTGGTTATCTTTCCGGCCTGAACACTGTGAAGGAGTGCTGCGAGGATCCTGAAATTGGCAAGTTTGTGCATAAGGTTATGTACGAGGAACTCCTTCCCACCCTCAATCTCCCGGAAAGCGAGCTTCTTCAGTTTGCCGGAGACGTTGTGGAGCGCTTCCGCAACCCGTTTGTGAAGCACTTTGTGACATCCATCATGCTCAATTCCTTCCCTAAATACAAGACCCGTGACCTCCCCGGCCTCAAGACCTATCTTGAGCGTAAGGGTGAGCTTCCCAAGGGCCTGGTACTTGGCCTTGCCGGCATCTGCACCTACTACAAGGGCGGAAAGAGGGGAGAGGACGAGATTGTTCCCCAGGACGACGAAAAGATTATCGGCCTTCTTAAGGACCTTTGGGCAACCGGAGACGTCCGTAAAGTGGCCCAGGGTGTCCTTGCCGATGATTTCATCTGGGGCGAAGACCTCAATGCCATCCCCGGTCTCACAGACCTTCTTGCCGCCGACCTTGCCCTCATTCAGGCCGAAGGCATGCGCGCAGCCGTAAAGTCTATACTGTAGTTTATGAGCACACAAAAAAAATTGATGACAAATTGGCGGTGGTGGATTTGCTCACTGCTGTTCATTGCCACCACGGTGAATTACCTGGACCGCCAGGTGCTTTCACTTACATACAAGGAGTTCATCGCTCCGGAGTTCCACTGGACGGATGCCGACTACGGTACAATCACGTCCCTGTTCTCCATCTTCTACGCAATTGCGTGCCTGTTTGCGGGTAAGTTCGTGGACTGGATGGGCACCAAGAAGGGCTACCTCATTGCCATTGGCGTTTGGAGCCTTGGTGCCGTTATGCATGCGGGCTGCGGCGTAGCTACAACCTGGTTTGTAGACGGAATAGACTCTGTAGAGGCCCTGAGAGCTGTTGAGGCAGGTTCCAATATTGCGCTGGCCATTTCAACGGTGAGTGTGTACCTGTTCCTTCTTTGCCGAGGCATTCTGGCGCTTGGTGAATCCGGAAACTTCCCGGCCGCCATCAAGACAACGGCGGAATATTTCCCCAAGAAGGACCGCGCGTTTGCAACTTCCATCTTTAATGCAGGTGCATCCGTTGGCGCCCTTGCGGCTCCTCTTCTCATACCCCCGCTTGCCAAGAACCTTGGCTGGGAGTGGGCTTTTATCATAATAGGCGGCCTGGGCTTCCTGTGGATGTTCCTGTGGCAGTTCATGTATGACAAGCCGGAAAAGAGTAAGCACGTAAACAAGGCGGAACTGGAGTACATTCATCAGGATGATGCCGTCACTCCCGGCCCCGACCGGGAGTCTCCCACCGCTGAGGAAAAGTCCATCCCCTTCATCAAGTGCTTCGGCTTCAAGCAGACCTGGAGCTTCATTGTGGGTAAGTTCCTCACGGACGGCGTATGGTGGTTCTTCCTGTTTTGGGCACCGGCGTATTTCCAGGACCAGTTCAACGCTCCCGCCAGCTCTCCTCTGGGCCAGGGACTTATCTTTACGCTCTATGCCATTGTGACGGTGGTTTCCCTCTTTGGCGGGTACCTCCCCAAGCTCTTTGTAGAGCAGAAGGGCATGCATCCCTACAACGGCCGAATGCTGGCCATGCTCATCTTCGCCTTCTTCCCGCTTGTGGCTCTGGCCGCACAGCCTCTGGGAGCTTACAGCCCCTGGTGGCCGGCCATCTTAATCGGCATAGCAGGCGCAGGTCATCAGGCCTGGAGCGCCAACATCTTCTCAACCGTGGGTGACATGTTCCCCAAGAGCACTATTGCTTCCGTTACCGGAATAGGCGCAATGGCAGGCGGGATAGGCTCCATGATAATCCAGAAGGTTGCAGGTAACCTCTTCACATATGCCGAGGGCCAGGGCGCTGCATTCCATTTCATGGGATTCGAAGGCAAGCCCGCCGGCTACTTCATCATGTTCTGCTTCTGCGGCCTGGCTTACCTCACCGGCTGGATCATAATGAAGGCCCTTGTGCCCAAATATAAACCCGTAGAGGTTTAAAACTCATGAATAGATTTTTATCACTTTTCCTGTTGCCCCTGGCAATACTTTCCTGCGGCAAAGCCCCCGTCGAAGACGGCGGGACTGCTGCCGTGAAGTTATCGGCCCCCACCAATGTAAAACTACACAAGGCCACCGAAACAAGCCTCACATTCCAGTGGAATCTGGTAGAGGGTGCTAACGGCTATGAGTGGAACCTTACAGGAGCCTCAGATTCAGTAAGGGGGGGTAAGACAAGCAACCGCAATGTCACCGTAGAAGGGCTGGAGCCCGGCACGGCGTATGCCTTTACTGTACGCGCAGTGGCCGGGGGAGAGGTGTCGGACTGGAGCGCCGTGCTGGAGGCAAGCACTTCCGGCAGCACTCCACTCCCGCCAAGCCAGGAGGACAATGTAGTGTGCGTAGATGCGCCGCTTGTTGTAGAGGTTGGGACATCGGCCACTCTGGGCACTTCCGGACTCATCCGGGTGTGCAGGAAGGACGGAACCGTTGTAGATAAGATTGACATGGCCGATATTGCAAAAGTGAATATCCTGGAAGACGGTACCATGGTCCCCGTAGAGACCATCAACAACGGCACCGTTTTCCACACATTCATGGATGCTCTCCACAGCACGCGCTGGCGTCCTGTGCATTATACGCCGGTACGTCTTGAGGGAGGAAAACTGGTGATAAAGCTCCATAACGAGGCCCTTGATTTCGGAGGAAGCTATTATCTTACAGTAGATGCTTCCGTGGCTGGGAAAGCTGTGGCAAAGGATGATATGCCTTTCACAACCAAGGCAAAGCCTTCCGGCACAACCGTGAAGGTGGCCTCAGACGGCAGCGGAGACTTCTGCACCGTCCAGGGCGCCCTGAGCTATGTCTCAACCCTGGGAAAGAACGATGCCATTACAATTGAGGTTGCAGACGGCACTTACCGTGAACTCCTCTATCTGAGGGATAAGAACAACCTCACCATAAAGGGCGCCTCCCGCGGTAAAACCGTCATAGCTTATCCCAACAATGAGAGCTACGCAACCGGATCAGGCGCGGCGTCTTCCTCCAAACCTGCCATCGGCTCCTCCACCGGCGTCCTTGGCGGCAGGTGCCTCTTCCTTGTGGAAAGCTGTGACAACCTTGTAATAGAGGACCTTACCATTGAGAATACCTTCTGGGCCGATGACCACAAGGGTCAGGCAGAGACCATCTACTTCAACGGCGACAGCAAGAAACTCACCATTGAAAACTGCTCTCTCCTTTCCTGGCAGGACACCTTCCTTTGCAAGGGCTCCGTATGGGTGCACAATTCCCTCATAGCCGGTCATGTAGACTTTATATGGGGATATCCTCAGGCATGTCTGTTTGAAGACTGCGAGATCCGTTCCCGTGCCGGCGGTTACATTGTCCAGGCACGCTGCCCTGCAGGTTCAAAGGGATTTGTGTTCCTTAACTGTTCCATAACGGCGGAGGGCGGCGTTTCAAACGGCTCCGTGTGGCTTGCCCGTTCCGGTGGAGATACTTCTGTGAAGGATAATGTCACTTACGTGAACTGTTCCATGACAGATGCTATTGCCCCCGCTGGCTGGCATACCGGAAAAACGCCCACACCTTCAACTCCTTCGGCCACTGAAGGCTGGAAGGAATATGGCACCACGGGCGTATCAACCGCATCCCGCAACGCCTACGGTAAAATCCTTTCTGCAGAAGAAGCCGCAGAATTCAGTTCAAAAGAAAAAGTATTAAACTGGTAGAAATGAAAAACATATTTTCTCTTGAAGGCAAAAACGCCTGGGTGACGGGCGCCGCATACGGAATTGGTTTTGCAATTGCCAAGGCTTTTGTGGATGCCGGTGTGAAGAACATAATCTTCAATACCTCCAACCAGGCCTCCATGGAAAAGGGCCTTGAGGCATACCGTGAGGCAGGCATTACCAATGTCCACGGCTATGTGTGCGACGTCACGGATGAGGTTGCCGTAAAGGCTCTTGTGGAGCGCATCCACGGGGAAATCGGCCAGATAGACATCCTTGTGAACAACGCCGGCATCATCAAGCGCATCCCCATGCATGAGATGTCCAGGGAGGATTTCCAGAGGGTGATAGACGTAGACCTTGTGGGACCGTACATCTGCAGCGCCGCCGTGGTGCCGGAGATGATGGAGCGCCGTGAGGGCAAGATAATCAACATCTGCTCCATGATGAGTGAACTTGGCCGTGAAACCGTTTCCGCTTATGCAGCTGCAAAGGGCGGTCTCAAGATGCTCACCCGCAACATCTGCTCGGAGTACGGAGAGTACAACATCCAGTGCAATGCAATCGGCCCCGGCTATATTGCTACGCCCCAGACGGCTCCGCTCCGTGAAAGGCAGGCCGATGGTTCCCGCCATCCCTTCGACTCATTCATCTGCGCCAAGACTCCCGCCGGCCGCTGGCTTGACCCCGATGAACTTGCCGGCCCCGCCGTTTTCCTGGCCTCCAAGGCCTCCGACGCCGTAAATGGCCACATCCTCTACGTGGATGGCGGTATTCTGGCATACATTGGTAAACAGCCTAAATAACAATCATAAGGGTATATATTCCGGAATCTCTGGCCACCCTCGGCCGGATAAGAGGGAGGGGCCCACGAAGTGGGAGGGGTCGCGAAGCGACGATTCCGGAATATATACCCTTATGATAAAGGATTAGATATGGAACAAGTATTCAGTTATATTATCGGCCTTGGGGCGGCGGTGATGATGCCCATCCTCTTCTTTATCCTGGGGGTGTGCATCGGCATAAAGCCGGGGAAGGCGCTTAAGAGCGGCCTCCTGGTGGGTGTGGGCTTTGTGGGCCTGAGCGTGATAACGGCCCTTTTGACATCATCGCTTGGCGGCCCACTGAAGCAGGTGACGGAGATTTATGGCCTCCAGCTTGGAATCTTTGACATGGGCTGGCCGGCGGCGGCAAGTGTGGCCTACAACACCACCGTGGGAGCATTCATAATCCCGGTGTGCCTGGCCATAAACGTGGTGCTGCTGCTTGTAAAAGCCACCAACACCATTAACATAGACCTTTGGAATTACTGGCACTACGCGTTTATTGGCGCCGTGGTGTACTTTGCCTGCGACAACATCTGGTGGGGCTTCTTTGCGGCAATAATTTGCTTTGTGATAACGCTTGTGATGGCGGATCTCACAACCCGCAAGTTCCAGAGCTACTACAAGGACCTTGACGGAATATCCATCCCACAGCCCTTCTGCCAAGGATTTGTGCCATTCGCGGAGGGCCTCAACTGGTGCATGGATCGCATCCCCGGTTTCAGCAAGCTGGATATAGATGCCGAGGGCCTCAAGAAGAAATTCGGCGTACTTGGAGAACCGCTGCTGCTGGGAGTGTTGGTGGGTATTCTAATAGGCTGCCTCAGTTATCCTTCCTGGAGTGAAATAGTGGCCCACATCCCCGCTATACTAGGCCTGGGCATAAAGATGGGCGCCGTAATGGAACTCATTCCCCGAATCACGTCGCTCTTTATAGAGGGC
>JAFZML010000038.1 GCA_017553255.1 Bacteroidales bacterium
AAGCGACGCACTGCCGCCCGGCTCCATGGTTACGGTGTTGTCAATAAGGGTGATTGATTTCAATGACGGGCCGGAAGGCTCCTCCGGAGTCTGCTCCTCCGGGGGAAGTTCAGGCTCCGGCTCAGGCTCCACCGCCGGCTTGGCGCAGGAGAACGCCAGCGCCAGAATGGCCGCATATGCAATGATCCGTTTCATTCCTGGTGCTAAGATAGTCAATTCTAAAGGATTTAGCAAGAATATGGGCAGCGTGAGCCATCCCGCCGTGGAGGTAAGTTGCTGACTATGATGAAATTATGCAAAATAGGGTGCACTTTTTGGTGCACCCTGTTTTACGTAATTCGCTGAAAATCAGCGGATTCGCTCCACGGGCTACTGCTGTTTCTGGAAAACGCGGACGTAATCCACTTCCAGGGCAGTGGGAAGGCAGGACTCGTCTACGCCCTGGGCTCCGCCCCAGTTGCCGCCCCAGGCAAGGTTGAGAATGATGTAGAAGGGCTTGTAGAAGGGCCAGTAATCGTGGCCCTGACCATTGTTCCTATAGGTAAGGATAGCCTTTCCATCCTGATAGAAGGTCATATAGTCTGCAGTCCATTCCAATCCGTACACGTGGAATGATGTCTGGGCGCCGGAAATGTACTTTTCTGCATGCTCTGTTGGCGTTCCGCCATTATTATAACGGTTGCAGTGGATTGTAGCGCTACAGTAATTGGGATTGTATCCGACCTCTTCCATAATGTCAATCTCTCCATCCTTGGGCCAGCCTGTATACTGGGACGGCATCATCCAGAAAGCAGGCCAGGTTCCCTTGCCGGAAGGGAGCTTGAGAGAGGCTTCGATCCAGCCGTACGTCCAGCTCTTGCGAGTGTTGAGACGAACGGACCGAACCTTGCCGTCTATCTTCTTTGCGTGAATCTTCAGGGTGCCGTTGGACACTTCGGCGATTTTAACGCCATTGTATTCTCCGGCAACATAGTCCTGAAGCTCATTGTTACCCCATCCACTGTCTCCGGTCTGGTATTTCCAGTCGGCCGATGCGGGCAGGCCCTCGTAGTCGTTGAATTCGTCGTGCCATACGAGAGTATATCCCTCAGGGGTCTCGATTCCCGTTTCCACGGGATCGAGACCTGGCTGGGATATGGGCAGATATGCCCTTGTCTGCCCCACTTTGACGACAACATTGCCATTACGTTCGGCCGTAGTGCCATTTGCCTTCACTTTTACGGTGAATGTTCCCTCCGTGTATGCGGAATACGGCGGTTCAATACTGGTAATCCAGTCTTCTTCGCTGTAAAGGGCTATTCCCGGGGCGGAGGAGGTCACATAAAACTGCTGCTCGCCTCCCTGCTGCTCAAATACCAGCTTGTCCGGGAGCAGGGCGATACTGTTTTCCTGCTGTGCCTGTTGTGCAGCCGTCTGCTGCGGGTTACAGCAAACCGTAAGAAGCAATAATGGAAGTATAGTCAAGGTGTGGATGGGTTTCATGAATCAATTATTTATTGTACTCCTGAAGGCAGATGTCCTTGATGGTAATCTCTGTGTTGGCAGGGTTTCCGCCGAAGTCGAAGATCAGGTTAATGTTATCACATGCGGCGCCAGTGATTACCTTGGAGGTAACAGTGGTTTCTGTATTGGCTTCGATACTCTTCCTGCCCCACTCCCAGATAGTTTCACCCTCATGCTTGGCGGGTTCCGTATCTGCAGGTGCGAACTTGGCTATCTTGAAGAATACATGTGTAGCATTGTTTGCGCTCACGGAAAATCTCAGGGCATATTTCTTTTCTGCATCAAGAGGAATGTAGCTGCCGGCATTGGGGAACATGAACAACTGGTTCTGCCACTGGTCTGTAGTTGCCTCGGCATAGCTGACGACATATGAATTACCGTTCTTGGCAAGGAAGGGAACCTCTGTTGTTTCGGTATCGGTACCATTCCAGCCGCCGGTGCAGTGATAATAGAAGAATTTTTCGTTGCCGATAGCGGCCTTCCAAAGATTGGCCTCACCATTTACGTCAAATACGAATGAAGGATCAACCTCGTCGCCGGTTTCGGGTTCCGGTTCGGGTTCCGGTTCGGGTTCAACCTTGTCGGGAGCAACAGTACCGTCGTCGTTTGCGTGGTCCTTGAGGGTGATACGGGAGATCTCAACCTCTGTGCCGGCCTCGCAGTAACCAAAGTCGAATACGAGCTTAACCTTGGGAGCATCTATACCGGTGATGTCCTTCTGATAGTAAATAGTTGTGCCTTCTTCCATATCGTCAAGAGAGAGGAAGAGGAAGTTCTCATCGTCGCCATTCTCAGTGAGCTTGACGGTAACACCGGCCTTCTTGTTGAGCGTGATCAGGCAGGAGAAGTCGTAGTGTTTTTCGGAACTGAGAGCAATATCGGTCTTGGGAACAAGGTGAAGCTGGGCCTGCCAACGGTCACTGCAAGCATCAGCAAGGGTGAGCTTGTAAGGATTGATGGTGAAGGCGAGATTCTTTTCTGCAGCCCAACCAGGGTTGTAGTAAGTGTAACTGTCTTCCATACCTGTATCTTCGGCCTTCTTCCAGATGTTGAATTCTGAGTTGTAGTTGTAGCCGTTCCACTCCTTCGCCACCTCAACGGTGAATTCGGCCTCTGAGTAGTCTACTGACTGACCGGCGGAGTTACTCACATACATGCGTACCTTGAAGGTACCGCCGTCAAAGAAAGTCTTGGTGAAAGGACTGCCGTTACCGGCGAAGACAAAGTCTCCGGACTCGTTGGTGTACCAGATGGGAATAAGGCCTGTAGTGCCTTCCGGGAGAGAGAAGGTAACAACGTTTCCCTCTACTTTTACTACCGGGTTGATGCCTGCGGCCGAAGGAAGGGTATTCCCGCCGGGGGTGTCAGAATTGCCCGAATTGGGTTTTGTGCAGGCTGCAACGACAATTGCAGCGATGCTCAAAAAAGCAAAAAACTTTTTCATCTTGATTTGTATTGGTTAATGATTGTTAATAGTTGTTCTGTGAAAGTGTTCCAAGGGCTGCATCTATCTCGCTTTGAGGTATGGGGAGATATTTCTTACTCTCAGACCATGTGTTTGTCCTGTAACCGTATTTGTCGGGAACAAGCACGGTGGGGGCGTCTCCCCAGCGGACAAGGTCCCAGTAGCGCTTGCCTTCGCCTACAAATTCCAGGCGACGTTCCTGCTTGATATTGTCAAGCGTTGCTTCAACGGTATCCGTGAGGCCGGAACGGTTATGTACCTTGTTCAGCCAGATCTTGGCATTTGCAGGGTCACTGGAAAGGGCAAGTTCGGCCGCATTGAGGAGAGTCTCGGAGAAGCGGTAAATGCGGTAGTTGTTGCCAAAACGCATGTCCGGGGCGCCGTCTCCTGTGTTGTATTCGGACTGTAGTCCCTGATATTTTTCAAGGAATAATCCGGTATCCTGATAACGTGCCTCATAAGCATTGACGGTGGCGTCATAGCATGTTGCTGCACGGCGGGCATCAGACGCGTCAAACATTTCGTATGTCTCCTGACGAACCGGAGCAAAACCCCATCCTGCCTTATGGTCATCGTCGCCTTCGGCCATATTGTAAGGGCCAATCAGCTGAGGAAGGATGGTGCCGCCGGCGCCAAGGACGTTGTCGTATGAACGGACCTGACCGTCGGCCCTGTAGGCAATCTCGAAGATGGATTCTACGCTCCACTCTCCTTCGGGCTTGAAGATGGTGCCATAATCGGGCACAAGATCATATTCCGTAGAGCCGATGATGTCCTTCATATACTGAAGGGCCGTCGCGTAACGGGATTCGTCTTTCTGATACATGACAATCTCCGCGTAAAGCATATAGGCGAAAGCCTTGGTAAGGTAACCGGCCTTTCCGTCGGGCTGCCTCATGGGAAGAGCGTCGATTGCAATTGCGCCTTCAAGATCGGCAATCATTTTGCCATAAACTTCGTCGGCGGTATACTGTGTGCCGATATATGGATCCTCAAGGTTAGCCTCATAGTACACAATGTTGCCCCAGAATTTCCAGAGCCAGCTGTAATAGTACACCCTGAGAAGCCTTGCCTGCTCCAGGAAAAGGGACTCTTCTTCAGAGGTGATGTTGCCGGCGTCCTTTGTCCATCCGGTATACTGGATAAGGTCATTGCACCTCTTCACACCGGAATAGCCGCAAGTCCAGATAGATGTCATGCAGGCGGTGGGAAGGGCCTCGAAGTTCATCATCAGGTGCCAGAACTGGTTGTCGGTCTTGCTTTCACCGCCAACCCATATCTGGTCGGCCATGATGTCACTCATTATCATGAGAGGGTTGTATTGGCCGTTTGCCCAGTCTGTCCAGTGGAGAGGGGCATAGGCTGCTACAAGTGCCTCCTGAAGGTGATCCTTTGTCACAAAATACTCTTCAATAGGCTGTGCGGTAGGATTCTCTACGGTAAGGAACTTGTTTCCGCAGGATGTGGCGGCAAAAAGAGCTGCTGCAAATGCGATAGTAGAAAGTATATTGCTTGTTTTCATCTTTTTTCCCTCCATAAATTAAAATGCTACGCTAATGCCTGCGGTGAATGTGCGGGCCTGGGGATAAACACCATAGTCAATGCCCAGTGACGTTCCTCCGGAAGCAATTTCAGGATCGAATCCGTGATATTTGGTGAGAGTGAGAAGGTTCTCGGCGGCAACATAAACGCGTACGTTGGAGATGAGGACCTTGCGGGTAAGGGATTCCGGCAGGGTATAACCAAGCTGAATATTCTTGATACGGGCATAAGAGCCGTCGTACACATAAAGGTCTGAGGAAACCCAGTTGAATTTGTCTCCAATAACGAACCTGGGGATTCTGTTTGAAGAGCCTTCTCCGGTCCACCTATCAAGCATATAGGAAGGAAGGTTGACGGAACGGATATCCGTACGGCGGGTGCAGTCGTATACCTGAACTCCTGCTACACCCTGGATGAGCATGGAGAAATCAATGCCCTTCCAGCTTGCCTGGAGATTGAGACCAAGGGTCCAGTCAGGGGTTCCCTTTCCAATGTAAGTACGGTCAGAGTCATCAATCTTGCCGTCGTTGTTGAGATCCTTGAAGCGGACGTCTCCGGGAACGGCCTTGGGCTGAATCTGCTTTACTTCTCCGGTCTCAGGATTGGTCCAAACGTAAGAAGCAACCTCTGCGGTATTCTGGAAAATACCGTCTGTCTGGTATCCGTAGAAGTAAGGGAAAGGATAGCCGTATTCTGCACGTGAAATGGTTCCAACGCCCTGGAAGGAGTCATAGTTGGCCCAACCGGTGTCGTTGCCAAGCTTCACAAGCTTATTCACAAGATATGTGGCGTTTGCATTGGCCCTGAAGTTCCAGTCACCTACTGAATACTTGTAACCAAGCTCAAATTCAACACCGCTGTTTGACATGATACCAACGTTACCGGTAGGCTTACTCTCACCCACGTATGAAGGGATGGGCATGGTCATAAGCATTCCGTTGGTAAGCTTGTAGTAGTAATCTACGGTGAATGTGAGTTTGTTTCCAAAGAATCCAAGGTCCACACCTACGTCTGTCTGAGTGGAGGTTTCCCAACGGAGGCTCCTGTTTGCAAGGCCGCTGGCCTTTACGCCGATAGCCTCTGACTGGTCCTTTCCGTAGAAATAGTTGTTGTTGCCCTCCGTGAGGACGGTATAACCGAAGTTGCCGATATTCTCGTTACCGTTCTGGCCCCATGAGGCGCGGAGCTTACCGGTGCTGAGGACGGAAGTGGCACCCTGCATGAACTGCTCTTTGGCGAAGTTCCAGCCAAGTGAGAAGGAGGGGAATGTGGCCCAGTGGTTGTTGGAGCCAAAGCGGCTTGAACCGTCGTGGCGAACAGTAACCTCCGCCATATAACGCTCTCCGTAGTTGTAGCTGATACGGGCAAAGTATGATGCCAGTTTTGCCTGGGCGTAGGGAGCGCCCCAACCGTTGCGGTCACCGTCGGCCTGAAGACCGTTGGTGTAGTCTATATAGGGTTTGTTGATATCCTTGAGGTATTTGGAGGAGGCTCCAAGGTATGCGCCGCTTGATGCTTTTGCAGACTGGCCAAGGAGGGCCGTGATGCTGTGCCCACCAAACTCCTTGCTGTATGTAAGGGTATTTTCCACCTGCCAAACAAGTGAATTGCAGGCCGATGAAGATGCGTAAGACTCTGTTGCCTGCTGGCTGCTGCTGAGATAGAAGACGTCTGAGTAGCCGTCGTCTCCCCAGAATGAAAGGTCAAGGCCAAGGGCGCTTCTGAATTTGAGATTATCGATGATCTGGAGTTCTGCGCTGAATCCGCCCACAAACTTGTGGCTCCATCCCTTAGTGCCGGGGAGAGAGAGTGCGGCCACGGGGTTCACCATCTCATTGTACCCGCCACCGGGAACCGTGTACATCTGGCCGTTTGCTCCGTAAAGCATTCCAGCCTCTCCGTATGTTGCAATTTGCTCTGCGGCTTCCTGCTCATTGGCATAGACATTCAGGATAGGGGAAAGCGCAACTGCAGAACCAAGGGGAGAACCCCAGGTGGAGTTTGTAGCAATGCCGGTAGAAGTGATATAGGCGTAAGAGAGATTGCTTCCCAGCGTAAGGTTGTTGAGGAAACTACGCTCTGAAGCTTTGTCAAATACGGTGTAGGTGGTATTGCTCCTGAGGGTAAGACGGTCATAGTTGGAACGTCCCACATTTCCGCCGATGATACCCTTCTGGCTAATGTAGCCAAGGGACAGGTAGTAATTCACCTTATCCGATGCACCGCTTACGCTCAGTTCATGCTGAACCTGAGGGGCGTTCTTGTAGAAAATCTCATCCTGCCAGTCTGTGCCCACGCCGTAGCTTGTAGGATCGGCATATTTGGGGGCCTGTCCGGAATTCATCATCCCTTCGTTGATCATCATAGCGTACTGGGAGGCGTTGAGAACACTCAGCTTCTTCCAGGGGCTTGAGATACCGTATGAGAAATCATAATTGATCCTGGAGCGTCCCTTGGTTCCCTTCTTGGTTGTCACAAGGATAACGCCGTTGGCTGCACGGGCACCGTAAACGGCACCTGAGGCGGCGTCCTTGAGAACCTCTATAGACTCAATGTCGGAGGGATTGAGGTAATCTATACCACCCTCAATGGGCATTCCGTCTACAATGTAAAGGGGATCTGAGTTATTGATGGTTCCGGTACCGCGGACGCGGATTCTTGCGGCAGCGCCGGGCTGTCCTGAAGAGGAGGTTACGTTAACGCCTGCAGCAAGGCCCTTGAGGGCATTGTCAACGCGGACAGGCGCCGTTTTGCCAAGTTCGTCGGACGAAACCTTGGCAATGGAAGCGGTGACAACGCTCTTTTTCTGAACGCCGTAACCAACAACCACAACGTCGTCAAGCATAATTGTGTCTTCTGCAAGGACAATGAGTGCCGATTCTGAAACCGGAACAGTTTGAGAGACATAACCGATAGAGGAAACCTCAAGACGGGCTCCGGCGGGGACGTTTGACAGCGACCAAGCGCCGTCTGCGTCTGTAACCGTACCGTTAGAGGAGCCCTCCACAATAACCGCTGCGCCAATTACGGGATAGCCGGCATTGTCCTGGACAACGCCGCTTACACGGTTCTGTGCGAAAGCGCAAACGGAAATGGCAAAAGCCATAACGGTGAGTAGTGCTTTTCTCATAAAAATGGTTATTCTAAGTGCATAATTAATATTTAATCTTTTCAAAGGACCTCAAACCCTACCGGCTCACCGGAGGCGCTGTCTCCGGCCACCCAGAGGAGGAATTTGCCGGGCTCTACGGCGTATCGGCCGTCAATGCCCCAGAAGGCAAGCTCCTGAACTGGAATGCCGATAGTTAAGGTGCGGCTTTCTCCGGGCTCCAGAGAAATTCTCTCAAAGGCCTTCAGCTCCTTCACGGGGCGGGCGATAGAGCCTACAAGGTCACGGACGTATACCTGGGCCACCTCCGTACCGGCGTATGAGCCTGTGTTGGTGAGAGTGAAGGTTACGGAGACGGTGTCATCGGCCCCGTAAGTTTCCTTGTCAAGGGCAACTGAGGAATACTCAAAACTTGTATAGCTGAGGCCGAATCCGAATGGGAAGAGCGGATAGGCGCCGTAGTCAAGATAGTAGGAGGTGTTGCCAAGTGATGTCTGGCCTGCTTCCAGGGCGATGTCTTTCATCAGGAGCTCTCCGCTGTAGGGGCGGCCGGTCATGTTGTGGTTGTAGTACATGGGG